>JBDSRE010000159.1:0-2941 GCA_039929465.1 Sphingomicrobium sp.
CAGGCGCGTTGCCGCGCGCGGGCGCTTAGCTCAGTTGGTAGAGCATCTCGTTTACACCGAGAGGGTCGGCGGTTCGAGCCCGTCAGCGCCCACCACGCGCGGCTTCTACCCCGCGTTTGGGGGCGCGTTCGGTCATCCGGAAAAGGCGAAGTGGGATAGGGAAGTGGGATAGGGACGTCCCCGCGTGCAACCTAATTGCGGACTATGAGCTTTCGTCCCAAATGCCTTATCCGAGTCCCATTCACCGTGAAGGCTGTCACAAAGCTGCCAAGAAACTAAGAGACGTCCTATGCGTAAATCCATGCTTAAAATCCCAGCGTTGTTTGCACTGACGCTGGCCAGCCTTTCGACCACTCCGGCGGAAGCTCGCCAAGTCCGCCGGCTGCCGGCGACGGGCCAGTGGGTGGTCGAATATGCCGATGATTCGTGCCGCCTGGCGCGGGAGTTTGGCGACAAGGACAAACGCGTCACCGTGATCTTCGAACAGTTTGTACCGGGCGATATTTTCAAGCTGTTGTTCGTTGGCAAGATGATCCGTCCACAAAGCAATCAATCGCCTATCGAAGCTACCGTCCGCTTCGGACCGAATGAAGAAGCGGATGACAATCGCGGTTCGCTGGCGACGGTAGGTTCGGTGGCGGCATTGCTCTTAGACGGCGAGCAACGATTGGCGCCGTGGAGCAGGGCGGAGGATCTGGTGCGAAAAGATGCCTCTGAGCGCAACCTTCCGTTTGATCCAGCGCCGCTTGGCACCGCTCGCGAGCAGGCCGTCACTTTGCTCGAGCTTGGAAAGGCGCTTCCGTTCGATTTGGTGTTCGAAACGGGTCCGATGGACAAGCCGCTCGACGCGCTTCGCTTATGCTCCTGGGATACGGTAAAAACCTGGGGTCTGTCGATTGAGGAACAGAAAGGGCTGACCCGCGAGGCTTTCCCGATCGTGCCATCGCGAACCTGGTTCAGCTCGGATGATTATCCGGGCAAGATGCTGCGCGACGGATTTGAAGGCAACGTCAACTTCCGCGTAATCGTGAATTCGAGCGGCGCACCGATCTCCTGTCATGTTCAATCGTCGACTCGACCTCAGGAATTCGACGATGTCGTCTGCCGCCAGGTGATGAAGCAGGCCAAATTCCACCCGGCCCTCGATGCCAGTGGAAAGCCGATCAAATCCTATTATCGACAATCGGTACAATTTCGGATTGGCCAATGACCGTGATTCAAACCGACCTTCGATGATCGTCCTCAAGAACTCGAAGAGGGATTCGTATCAGTCGGTCAGACCGCGCCAACAACGCCGGCCCGGCTAAAGCAGATGCGACAGCGCGGCCACTTCGGCGGCGAACAGCATGAGCATGACCGCGGTAGCCGGCTGACTGCCGCCTTCAAGACGACGGCGTTAGGGAGCTTCGGCGCGCGCCTTGAGGTAAGCGTATAGCGAATCGCGCTCATGGGGAGTCATGCGCGAAAAGCGGTTCTTCGCAACATCGCTCATCAGCTCGGCGATCTTGCGGCCGCCGGGCGCTTCTCCCTTGGTCAGCAGGGTCTCGAACTCCCTTCGGCTGTAGGCTCCAGCGACGATCAGGTTGGGGGTGTCTCCGGGGCTGCCCTTAAGTTCGGGGCCGTGACATTCTGCGCAAGTTACGCGGGTGATGTAGCGGCCCAGCGCATAGCGCTCGCCAAGGTCGACGGGGCCGAGGTTGCGGGTTTCACGGACGACTGTCGCGACGGGTTTGAGCTTGTTCTCGGCGATGAGTACTGCGGCCTCCGCTTCCCATGGCAGCCGCGCCTGATCGGGCGGTCCGGTCGGTTTAAAGGTGCGCAAATACGACAGCACGCTCTTCATGTCGGGTGCTGACAAATGCTGAAAAATCTCCGCCGGCATGCCCCATAGTTGGTCATTCTTGTAGGTGCCGTGGCGCAGAATCCGCTCGAATTCGGAATCGCTGAGCTGGGGCAGTTTGCGCGTTAGATTGGTCGCGTAGAGCTCGTAGAAGCGCTGGCCCTCGAGCGTCTTGCCATGACAGCCGTGGCAGCCGAGCACCCACGTCAATCGCTCACCGCGCTTGGCCTGGGTGGCAGCGCCGAGCACCTGGGCGCCATCGAATGCAAGCGCAGCAACCTTCGGCGTATGCCTCGCTTGCGGTTCCGGACCGCACCCGGCCAAGCCGGCCAGCGCCGCAAATGCCAGAATCGTTCGTTTCATTCGGCCCCCCGACCCTGTCACCCGATGACGATTGACGCGCTTTGCCTCAACCTACAACCCCCGCACCAGCTTCGAAGCCATCGCGATCCACGGCGGATTGGCGACGATTTGCTGGCGCGCTCCGGCGCCTAAGGGGAGTAATTGCAGGCGTTCGGGGTCGCGGTCGATCAGTCGGCCAAAGAGGAAGCGGCCGGCGGGGCGGGGGACGAGGACGTCGCGGTTGAGGGCGCGGGCGAAATCCGCCGCCTCCAATAATTCGCACCACAATTCGTCGCCGGCGCGATAATCGCCGAGTCCGCCGCTGACGAGCACTGCGACATGGTTGGCGCCGGCTTTGGGCGGGACCACGATCTGGCTGCGTTTGGGGGCGTGGGCGCCGGATGGCCCGATCAGCGCCGCGACTTTGAGCTCGGCTTGGTCTGGGTCGCGGCGACCAGTTCGGAGGCATCGACACGAAGGGCGTCGGCAATTCGGTTGAGCCAGCCGATCGATACCGTCCGAGTGCCGGTCTCGAGCCGGCCTATGGTCTGCGGCGTGGTCGGCGGCACGCAGGCCCGAGCAACATCGTCGAGGGTCATCTGGCGCGCCCAGCGGACCTCGCGAATGCGTGCAAACATGATTCTTATCCTCCGAGCAAAGAACCTATTCGGTTATTCTGCTTTCCTACACTTTTGCCCATGTGGCAAGGGCGTGCTTCATTTTTGGATTCGGGAGGATATATGGAAAGACGCAAGGGCG
>JBDSRE010000160.1:0-12338 GCA_039929465.1 Sphingomicrobium sp.
GCAAGGTGTGATTGGCCTCGGCGCCGCGGATCCGCACTTCGCTGAGCGACCCTGCCGAGCCCGAGACCGCCAGCGCCGTCGATGGCGTCAGACGCAGCAGGGCGGGGACCAAAGGCTCGCCGAGCCGATCGATCCGCTCATCGTCGATTATCGCCACCGACGCCGGGCTGCGCCACTCCGTTTCCGGAACGCGCGAGGCGGTGATGATGATCTGTTCGGGGGGTGAAAAAGCGAGCGGGGAGATTGCGACGGGCATGGACTTCCTCCTGTAACGACACGAATGTCGTCACGGAGGGGAGCCTACACGCGTGTGCAGGTCCGCCCACGCTCCGCGGCTGATCCCGGCCGGGAAACGGACGACGGAGCGGGGCAAGTGTCTGGCTTGGTGGAGCATTTCGCTTCGCCATACAGTTGCGGGCACAGCGCCGGATTTCACCGGCTTCCTTTTTACCCGGCGGCCATGACCGCCGGACCCCGTTCCTTGGGACTGGCTATGCTGCACTGCAAAACCTTGTCAAGCGCGAGTCCCTGAGCTAGGGCGCGCGGCACTTGCTGCTGCTGGTCGGTAACCAGCGGCTCATTCCAAGGAAAATTTGCGATGAAGTCCGAAATCCACCCCGAATATCATATGATCAACGTCGAAATGACCGACGGGTCGAAGTTCCAGACCCGCTCGACCTGGGGCAAGGAAGGCGACACGCTTCACCTCGACATCGATCCCAAGGTTCACCCGGCGTGGACCGGTGGCAACCGCCAGCTTCAGGAAGGCGGCCAGGTCGCGCGCTTCAACAAGCGCTTCGGCGGGCTTTCGTTGGGCAAGAAGGCGGATTGATCCGCGAAGCTCCGCGGATTGAAACCGAGCGGCTGATCCTGCGCGCTTGGCGCAAGGATGATTTTCGACCCTATCACTTTATTCTCCAGCAGCCCGAGGTGCACCGCCACTTCGGTCCCGAACCGATGGGCGTCGAGGAATGCTGGCGGCGGTTGATGGCATCGGTCGGCGGTTGGCAGCTCAATGGCTTTGGCGGCTGGGCAGTCGAGCGAAAGCTGGACTCCGGGCTAGTCGGCACCCTTAGCCTGTTCACTGCCTGGCGCGACCTTGATCCGGAGTTCGGGGAAGAGCCCGAAATGGGCTGGATCTTCGCCACGGAAACTCACGGTCAAGGGCTTGCTTCGGAAGCGTGCCGGGCGGCGCTCGACTGGACTGAAGCCAATCTCGATCCGACCCCGATCTGGGCGATCATCGCGCCCGAGAATGCCCCGTCATTCGCCCTCGCCGAGCGGCTCGGGTTTGAGCGCGTTAGCGAGACCATTTATCACGACGATCCAACGATCGTCTTACGCCGGCCCGCCTGGGACTGACACTACCAGCCGCCACCGCCGCCGCCGCCCCCGCCGCCGCCCGATGATCCGCCGCCGCCAGAGCCACTGCTGGAGCCAGGCGCGGTCGAAGCCGAGGAAATGCTGCTCGACAGCGAGCTTCCAAGCGAATTGACGAAGCCGCCGGTGTCCGACCACGGGTTTTGCGATCCCGCATACCAGGCAAATCCCTGTTGGCCCGCCGCCGATGCCGCAGCCGCCGCAGCAAGTTGGCTGGCGAAGCGATCGGCCCAGTGATTCTCGACTCCAAGTGCGATTGCATAAGGCAGGAAGCGCTCGAAGGTATGGAGCGTGTCGGATGGTGCCTGCATGCGGTCGAGCCGTTCGCGTTCGGTAATCGACAAATAGTGTTTGAACGCCGCGATCCTGTCGAGCAGGGCGCGGCCTTGCGGCGTTGGAGCGCTGATCCACAGCCACGCCGACAAGGCCACGGGAAGTCCGACCAGCGCGAGGACCACCGGTTGCCAGCGGCCCGAAACGAGCGCTAGTCCGATCGTCGAGATCGCCAGCATTCCGGCTAGTGCCATCAGCGCGAAGGCCGCGAGGTTGAGCGCTCCATTAATCAGCCCGCTTCGCCTCGACCGGGCGAGAAAATGCAGCCAGGCGGCGAGCCCGATTGCGACCAGCGGGCCGATCTGAATGACTCCAGGCATCGCGCCTTCGGCAAAGACGACTGCGAGCGCGGTGAGGTAGGCACCGAATGCCCACACCGCCAAAGCGAGGCCCGCCCAACCGTAATTACGGTTGAAGGCTACGCCCTCAAACTGGACTTTATAGGCTTGTTCAAGCGCATTTTTGGCAGCGCTGAATTTGGCATGATTTGCATTGTCGAGCTCGATCCGGCCACCGGGCGAAACCAGCTTCGCGATGGCCGATTGTTCGGCCGGCTGCAGCGGCACGCTCGATGGCGTCGCGATGCCCTCGATATATTTGTCGCCGCCCATGAACAGGAAGCCCTTTTCCTCCACCAGCCGGACATGGCCCTTGACCCCAGCATCGACGATCGCCGCGGCGAAGGCGCGATTGTCGAGGCCCTGCTTGGTGACATAGCGCATCGCGCCCGGGCTGATGTCGTCGGGCGGCGAGAATAACGGCACGACTGGCCCGCGCCGCGGGTCGCGCCCGGCGTTCTTCCACGCATAATAGAGGAAACCGAGCAGTCCGAGCAGGCTTGCGCCGGCGACGAGCATCGGCAGCAGGTCGGCGATGAAACTCACCATTTTCTGGCGGCCGGTCGGTTCGGCAACCACACCCTTGGGAAATGCAACGGCAACCGTCAGCCCTTCGTAAGGCGCGAGCGGAGCAGTGGTCGCGAAGCGGATCGATCCCGGCGATTCCCCGATGACTTCGGCTTCAGTCGCGGTCGACCCTTGGGCCCCGGTGTAGACCGAACGTTGGCCGAAGGTTGCGCGCGAGGGAAGGGTGATCGTCGCCGCGACGCGGTCGATCGGAAACGCCCAGGCGTTACCGGTGACATTCCAGTAAAGCTCGTCAAAAGTCTTAAATAAACCGAGTTCTCGAGTGACCCGATAATGGATTTTATAGGCGTGCTCGCCGGGCGTGACCAAACTTTCGGCCGAGCCAAGCTTGATTCGTACACCATTGCCCCGATTTTCCACCGCGCTGCCGACTCGCCCGCCGTCTAGTGTCGCATCCTGAAAGGCGAACCCGACGCGCATCTTGCCGCCATTGGGGACGGTGTAACGGGTCGGAAAGTCGCGATAGATGCCGTGCTTGATCTGGTCGTTTTCGGCGTCGACCCGGATCGTCTCGGTGACATCGAGCGCGCCGTCCTTCTGGACTGCAATGACGCTATCGAAATCGCGGATTCTTTCTTCCGCCCAGGCGGGCGAACCGAGCCCCAAGCAAGCTAGCGCCGCGAAACACAGGCGCCAGGCATAACGCATGTCAGGCCGCCGGCTTGTCGAACGTAACTTTCGGCGCGCTCTGGATGCTTGAGTCCGGATCCTCGTAGGAAAGCTCTTCGGTGAAACCGAGGGGCCGGGCGACGAGCACCGCGGGGAAGCTTTGAACCGCAGTGTTCAGGTCGCGAACTGTGGCGTTGTAATAGCGTCGCGCCGACTGGAGCTCGGTCTCGATCCCTGAAATTTGGCCCTGAAGCTGTTGAAAATTCTCGCTCGCCTTGAGTTCAGGATAGGCTTCGGCAACCGCGAACAAGCGCCCGATGAGCCCGGTCATCGTCGCGTCCGCAGCAGCGGTTGCGGCGACTCCGCCGCCCGCACCGGTCATCGCCGCGCGCGCCGTCGTTATCGCCTCGAATGTCGACTTCTCATGGCTTGCATATCCCTTTACCGTCTCGACCAGGTTGGGGATGAGGTCGGCCCGGCGGCGCAGCTGGACGGTGATCCCGCTGAATGCCTCTTTGACCAGCGCACGAAGACGCACCAGCCGATTATAAAGCCCGATGACGAACAGCAGCGCCAGAACGACAATGCCGATGATAATCCAGGTTGCGATCATGGTCGTGTAGCTCCCCCGTTTGCAATGCTGTTTTTAACGGCTTCCGCTGGCTCTAGAAAGCCGCAATCCCGGTGATCGCCCGACCCATGATCAGCGCATGGACGTCGTGCGTCCCTTCATAGGTGTTGACGGTTTCGAGGTTGGCGGCGTGTCGCATGACATGGAATTCGGCTGAAATGCCATTGCCGCCGTGCATGTCGCGGGCGACACGCGCGATATCGAGCGCCTTGCCGCAATTGTTGCGCTTGATCAGGCTCACCGCTTCGGGAACCAGCTCGCCGTCTTCCATCCGACGACCGACACGAAGCGCGGCTTGCAGGCCAAGGCTGATCTCGGTGACCATGTTGGCGAGCTTCAATTGCACCAGCTGAGTAGCCGCAAGCGGCCGACCGAACTGCTTGCGATCGAGAGTATATTGACGGGCCGCTGAATAGCAGGCCTCAGCCGCGCCCATGGTACCCCAGGCAATGCCGTAGCGGGCACGGTTGAGGCAACCGAACGGGCCTTTCAGCCCCTCGACATTGGGTAGCAGCGATTCCTCGCCGACCTCGACGTTGTCCATAACGATTTCGCCGGTGATCGAGGCTCGGAGGGACAGCTTTTCCTTTATCTTTGGAGCACTGAGCCCGTCCATGCCCTTATCGAGGATGAAGCCGCGGATCTTGCCCTCGTGAGCGTCGGACTTGGCCCACACCACGAACACGTCGGCGATCGGCGAATTGGTGATCCACATCTTCGACCCTGAGAGCGAATAGCCGTTGGCGGTCTTCTTCGCCCGGGTGCGCATTCCGCCGGGGTCGGAGCCGGCGTCGGGCTCGGTCAAGCCGAAGCATCCGACCCATTCACCGCTGGCCAGCTTGGGCAGATATTTCTTGCGCTGTGCATCGCTTCCGTAAGCGTTGATTGGGTGCATGACGAGGCTCGACTGCACGGACATCGCCGAGCGATATCCGCTATCGACGCGCTCCACCGCTCGGGCGATGAGGCCGTAACTGACATAGCCGAGGCCAGCTCCCCCAAGCTCTGGAGAAATGGTCGCTCCAAGAAGGCCCAGTTCCCCCATCTCGCTCATGATTTCGCGATCGAAGCGCTCTTCCAGATAGGCGCTGGTCACGCGCGGTAGCAGCGTATCCTGGGCAAACGCCTCGGCGGTGTCGCGGACCAGCCGTTCCTCGTCGGTCAGCTGATGATTGAGATCGAACGGGTCCTGCCAGTCAAACGGCAGGATTTTGGGTTCGCCCACGGCGGCATTTCCTTGGATGGCTGAAGTCGCGATTGCACTAGCGGCTCGCCACTTACTTCGCCACCCCGCTGGAACCGAAACTCAGCTTATAGGTCAGCTGGACGCGCATGTGGCTGTTGCGGAAGCGGTAATCATGAACGTCCGGCACCGGGTCGGTACGGTTAGGAAAATAGAGCAGTCGGTCGTTGACGCCGGCGGTGTCGAGCAGATTCTCGACGTTGAGAGTGAGGCTGCTTTGCGAAGAGGGCCGGTACTCGACGAACGCTGTGGCATACGGCCCGATATTGGGATGGCTGTCGATTTCATCGGTGCGGAAGTTGAAAAAGCGGTCGCGGTCAGACAGCACGAAGCCATAAGCGAATTTGCCGGAGTCGCGGCGCAGATCGACGCTCCAGTCCCAGTCGGGATAATAATCGCTCCAGTTGCGAAATTCGCCCGAGACGGGATCCTTGACCCGGGTGCGTTGAACCCGGGCGTCGACGCTCGCTCGGAGGCCTTTCCACAACTGATCGAGCGGCGCGTCGAGCGTAAGCTTGGCGAAATATCGCCTGCCGGTGCCGAGGTTGCCCGGCGAATCGAACGCCTGACCCGCGCTATCGGTAATCAGCACCCGGTCCTGGAGCTGATCGACCAGATCATAACCCATTTCGAGCCTCGCCTTGCCGGTGCCGAAGAGGGGATGTTCGGCGGTGACGCGCGCTTCCCACGTGCGTTGGGGGACAAGATTGGCATTGCCGCCATTGATCCGGTCGTTGCTGAGTTCCGCGACGCTGACGAAATCGTAGAAGTCGAGCTGGGCGACGGTTCGGCGAAGGATCAGCTGAGTGTGCCAATCCTTGCCCGGCTGCCAGTCCACGGTCAGACTCGGCTTGAGGAACTTGAGGCTTCGGTCGGCGGTGGCATCGCCGCGCACTTTCAAGCGCGACGATTCGTAATTGACCGCCGCGTCGACCCGCAACGCTTTGGTCAACTGGCGCCCCGCATTGACGTACACTTCGCCGCGAACCTCGTTAACCGTCGCATCCTCTAGCGGCAGATCGATTCGGGTCCTGACGCCGCCGGCCTCGAGCTCGAACAGGTCGAGCGCGTAACCGAGCTTGTTGAAGGCGAGCTCGCCTCCGGTCTCGAAGCTGAAGCCCATGACATCGGCTTTCGACCAGCTCAATTTGCCAATCGTTTCAGTCAGCTTGGACTTGGTATTCTGTTGAAACCCGCCGAGCACCGGCGCTCCGCCAAGCCCACGGAATAGATTATCGTCGAACGTGGTGCGATCGCGACCGTTGGTCAGCGCCACCAGCTTGAGCGCTCCGCCGCCGAGAGGGCGGGTGATATCGCCGCCGACTTCGAAGATATTCGTCCGGTAATTCTGGTGGAGGGTGTCGTCGCGCTCGGCGCCGCCGGTCGGGATGACGTGATTGACCTGGCGCAATTTAAACCGGCTTGGCGAAAATCGGGCGTTGAGGTGGATCGAGCGTTTGTCCCCCTGATCGAGCGCCCAGCTGCCCGAGACAAACGGATCGCGGGGATAGATGAAGTTGGTTTTGCGGCGATATTCGAGGAGGTCGCCCGAGACCGCGTCCGTAACCTCGTCATAGCCTTTTTCAGTCTGGTCGTAGCGGGCGCTGTCGGCGGACAGGCTGAATGTCGAGTGACCGCGAGTCAGCTGGACTGAGCCGCTGGCATTGGGGACGATGATGCCGGTCCAAAGCCGGTTGCCACTGACGCTGACATTGCCCGCCGTCCCGCCGCCTGCCGCTAGGACCAGGTTGGCGACCTGCGCCTTGGTCGAATAATCGGCACCGTACAGATCGCCGGGGCCGACATCGACCCGGGCAACGCGGCTCGCCGGGATGCGCGACAGCACGTCCTCAAGCGATTCGGCTTTGCTGCTCGGGCGCTGACCGTTGAGGACGACATTGCCGGCAGCCCCGCTGAAGCCGCGCAAATCGGTGTTCCCGCCATCGAACGAAAAGCCGGGAATTCGGCGAACAACGTCAAGCGCGGTGCGCGGCGCATATTGGGCGAAATATTTGGTGTCATAACTCGTCGATCGAGCCGGCGCTGTCGCCGCCGGCGGGGCAGTGTCGCCCAACGCCTGCTGCGCAAGCAAAGGGCCGGAGTACACCAGCACAATCGCGGCGGTGCCCGCCATTAGCAAAATCATGCGCATCGTCTGACCAGTCGTTTCCGTGTTAATGTTATAACACAGTAACCGGGTTCCGTTGTTTCGAACAGCCGGTTTCGACGAGCCGACAGAAAATCTGACGAACGGACATTCGGCTAGCTGTCATCTGCCGGATCCCCGGTGGCGGAGAGGGTGGGATTCGAACCCACGGTAAGCTTTCACCTACGGCGGTTTTCAAGACCGCTGCCTTAAACCACTCGGCCACCTCTCCGAACGCGTTGGGTATCGCCCGGCAGGGCGGAACGTGCAAGGCGCGCGCCGAACGCGCTGGCCTTCGGCATGCTTTCCAGCATAGCCTTGTCCTTCGTGTAAGGAGCCTGCGTGAAACATTTATCCAAGTGGTTGGGCTTTGGCCTGCTTGCGGCCTTAGTCGGACTGGCTGGTCCGAGCGCGGCCCAGACCACCGGCCCGTGGGACACGTACAAACTGCGCCTGTCGATCCTTGCCAGGCAACAAGGCGTCCGCCCCGCCACCATCGCCACGTACCTTCCGGGATTAGCGATCAACCAGTCGGTAATTCGGCTCGAGGCGAATGAGCCGGGGTCGGCGGGCGCCTCATCGGGCATCGTTTATTCGATCGCTCCATATCTTGTCCGCCACGTCACCCCGGTGATGATCAGTCGCGGCCAGCGCAATTATTCGGAGCACTTCACCGCGCTACGAAGGCTCGAGCAACGTACTGGAGTGGATAGCGCTGTGCTGATGGCGATCTGGGGGCACGAGACCAGCTATGGAACGGTCACCGGCAACACGGATTTGCTCGAAGCGCTCGCCAGCTTGGGTTATTACGGCCGCCGCCGCGACTTTTTCGAGAACGAGTTCATCTCCGCTTTGAAGCTGATCGATCAAGGCGTTCCGCGCTGGCGCCTGAAGGGCAGTTGGGCGGGCGCCACAGGCTTCCCGCAGTTCATGCCCTCGGTTGCGCTTCGGCTCCGCGCCGACGGCGACGGCGACGGCTATGCCGATATCTGGGCCAATGAACTCGACGGGCTCGCCTCCATCGCCATGTATCTGCGCGATGCCGGGTGGAAGGCCAATGTCCCGTGGGGGGTGGCGGTTCGAGTGCCGACCAAGCTCAACCGCGCCGCAATCGTGTCGCGAGTGACCGCCCCGCGCTGCCCGCAGGTGTTCCGCCGCCACAGCCGCTGGCTGACGGTGCGTGAATGGCGCTCGCTTGGCGTGGTTCCGGTCGGCCGCTCACTGCCCGAAAATGAGCTCGCTTTCCTGCTCGAGCCCGACACCACCACCACCGGCTATTTGCTGACCGCCAATTATCGCGCCATCCTCGATTATAACTGCTCGAACTTCTACGCCATGTCGGTAGGGGTCTTGGCGGACGCCGTCGCCCGGCGATAGGGAAACGAATTCACTCAACTTCATTCTAGGATCTGCGCCAGTCATGACTCCATTTCGTTTGTTCGCCTTCGCCGCGGCCGCCGCGATTGCGGTTGCTGCACCAGCAGCCGCGCCGTCGTTCGAGACTACGGCCAAGGTCGCTTACGTGATCGATTTGTCCTCTGGCGCAGTGCTGCTCGACAAGAATTCGAATCAGCGAATGCCGCCCGCGTCGATGGCCAAGATGATGACCACCAATGTCGCGTTCGACTTGATCAAACGCGGCGACCTCAAGCTTGGCAAGATGTGCACGGTGTTTCCCGAAACCTGGCAGAAATGGCATGGCCCGGCGGCGGGTTCGATCATGTTCCTTAGCCCCAATGAGCAGGTCAGCGTTGAAAACCTCCTCCACGGAGTCGTCACTTTGTCGGGCAATGACGCCTCGGTTGTCCTCGCCGAATGCATCGCCGGAACCGAGGATGCCTTTACTAATGTGATGAACGACAATGCCGAGCGGCTGGGGCTGGCCAATAGCCATTTCGGAACCGCCAACGGCTGGCCCGACGAGGGGCGGACCTATGTCACCGCCCGCGACCTCGCTGTCCTAGCGCGCGCCGAAATTGAAAATTATCCCGAACTCTACAAGAAATTCTATGGCCAGACGCAATTCACCTGGGGCAAGACCCTGGGTTCGGGCGAGGAAATCACCCAGGCCAATCGAAATCCATTGCTCGGCCGGGTGGCGGGTGCTGACGGCCTTAAAACCGGACATACCGATGAGGCAGGTTACGGTTTTACCGGCTCGGCCGAACAGAACGGTCGTCGGCTGTTGATGGTTGTTGCCGGTCTCGACAGCTTCAGCCATCGAATTTCGGAATCGGTCAGACTGATGCAATGGGGCTTCAACGCCTGGGCGACCAAGCCGCTATACCAGGCCGGGGCGACGGTCGGCGAGGCGAAGGTGCAACTCGGCTCGGACAGCGCAGTGCCGCTGGTTACGCCGCGCCCCTATTCGGTGACCATGCCCGCCGGCGTCCTGTCGAAGATTATCAGCACCAAGATTCGCTACCAGGGGCCGCTCGCAGCGCCGATCAAAAAGGGCGACCATGTCGCCGACCTCATCGTCACCACAAGCGATTCGGGAGATCAGGTGATGCCGCTGGTCGCCGGTGCGGATGTCGGTCCGGCGGGCTTCTTCGGCCGCGCCTGGATCGGCCTCAAGCAAACACTCGGAATGGCGTGAAGCGCGGGAAGTTCATTACGCTCGAGGGCGGGGAGGGGGTCGGCAAGTCGACTCAGGCCAGGGCGCTCGGAGCAGCATTAAAAGAGCGCGGCATCGATTGCCTCGTCACTCGGGAGCCGGGCGGAAGTCCCGGAGCGGAAGCAATCCGCGCGCTGCTGCTTGGCGGCGACCATGAATGGACCGCCGCGGCCGAGGCGCTGCTATTTGCCGCCGCGCGCGCCGATCATGTCGCCAAGACGATCGAGCCCGCGCTTGCAGCCGGATGCTGGGTGTTGAGCGATCGTTTCCTCGACAGCTCGCTCGCTTACCAAGGCGGGGCCGGGGGGCTGGGCCTTGAGCAAGTGCGCTCGATCAACGACTTTGGCTGCGGCAATTTGCTACCTGACCGGACGCTTGTGCTCGTTGCTGTGCAGGGTGCCGACAGGGCGCGAGCTCGCGATCACGGCAATGCCGACCCAATCGGCGGTCGCGATGAAGAGTATCACGCCCGTGTCGACTCTGCGTTCCGCCAGCTTGCAGGCGATGAGCCGCAACGGGTGAGGCTGGTCGATGCATCTGACAGTCCCGCCGAAGTAACCGAGCGACTGATCGCCCAGCTCGCGGACCTGCTCCCGTGATTGTCGGTCAAGACCGCGCGGTTGCTCAATTCGCCGCGGCTTGGGCGACTCGAAAGCTCCACCACGCCTGGCTGCTTGCCGGGCCGAAGGGGGTGGGCAAGGCGCGCTTCGCGGGGGCAGCGGCGCGGCGCGTGCTGGCTGAGGCTGCCGGCCCGGCATTCGACCTGCCGGCGCTCGATTCCCCGTCCGAACACCCGATGGTCCGGCTGGTCGATGCGTCAAGCCACCCCGACATGCGGCTGATCGAGCGGCTAGTGAACGAGAAGACCGGCAACCTCACCCGCGATATCACCGTCGAGCAAGTGCGCAAACTGGGCGAGTTCATGACCATGTCGGCGGCGATGTCCGACTGGCGCGTCGTCATCATCGACACCGTCGACGAGCTTGCCGGGCCCGGCGCCAACGCGCTGCTCAAGATGCTCGAGGAACCGCCGCCGAACAGCATCTTCTTCCTCGTCAGTCACGCGCCGGGGAAATTGTTGCCGACAATCCGCTCGCGCTGTCGGCGGCTCGACTTCGCGGGTCTTGAGGATGGCGCCATGACGGCAATTCTCGGCCGCGAAACGCCCGACTTGAGCGAGTCCGAGCGGCGGCGGATAATCGCCACGGCCGGGGGCTCAGCGGGGCGCGCCATTGCGTTCAGCGCGCTCGGCTTGGCCAAGCTCGAGGATTCGGCGCTGGCGATCCTGCGCGATGGTGATCCAACCAACGCCAAACGCTCGGAATTGGCGATTGAGCTGGGCAAGAAGGGCTCGGCCGAAAAATATGCCGCATTTCTTGACTTCGTGCCGGTGATGATCGCCCGCGAAGCTCGCCGGCTCGAAGGACATAAGAGGGAGCGGGCGCTCGACGCTTACGCCAAGGCGCGCCAACTTGCGGCGGTTGCGCCGCGGGTTGCGCTTGATCCCGGAGCAACGGTCTTCCAGATGGGCGGCATCCTCGCCCATGTCGCGGCCGCGCCTTCCTTGAAGCGCTGACCCGCCCCGGCTAGGGCACGGGCAATGGCCGAGCCTTTCTACATCACCACCGCGATCAGCTATCCCAACGGCCCGCCGCACATCGGCCATGCCTATGAGGCCATCGCCGCTGACGTCATCGCGCGCTTCATGCGCGCACAAGGCCGCGATGTCCGCTTCCAGACCGGGACCGACGAACATGGCCTGAAAATGGCCCAGGCCGCGCGCGACGAAGGCGCTGAGCCGGAAGTTTACGCCGCGAAAATGTCTTCCCTGTTCAAAGCGATGTGCGACATACTTGATGTTTCCTATGACCGCTTTATCCAGACTTCTGAACCCGCTCATCACCTCGCGAGCCAAGCCCTTTGGACAGCGATGGCGGACAAGGGCGACCTCTATCTCGACTCCTATGCCGGCTGGTATTCGGTCCGCGACGAGGCTTTTTACGAGGAAAAGGAACTGGTCGAGGCGGAAGGCGGCGCCAAACAGTCGCCCAATGGTGCACCGGTCGAATGGACGGAGGAGGCAAGCTGGTTCTTCAAATTGTCCGAATATCAGCAGGAACTACTCGATTATTATGCTGAGCACCCTGAGTTCATTCAGCCCGACAGCCGCCGCAACGAAGTGCTGCGCTTCGTCGAGGGCGGGCTCAATGACTTAAGCATTTCGCGCACCAGCTTTGACTGGGGCGTCCCGGTGCCGGGTAACGTGGATCACGTGATGTACGTGTGGCTCGACGCGCTGACCAATTACATCACCGGACTCGGTTATCCGGAAGACACTGAGTTGTGGCGCAAATTCTGGCCTGCGGCGGTGCATTTGATCGGCAAGGACGTGGTCCGCTTTCACGCGGTCTATTGGCCGGCATTCCTGATGTCCGCAGGGATTGCGCTGCCCA
>JBDSRE010000161.1:0-6042 GCA_039929465.1 Sphingomicrobium sp.
ATCGATCGGCCCGCGCAACGAAGCCAGCGCGGCCATTGCAGCGGTGAAGTCTTCCTTGCCGATAGCGGCCGTGGCCGTGGGTTCGGCGGCGTCGAGGGCGGATGCGAGCGTGGCCTCTTCCGTCGCCGCCTCGTCACCCCCGACTTGATCCGGAGACCAGCTGCCTCCCTCCTTCTTGAGGATATTCGCCGCCCGCTTGTACCCCGCCAGCAAATCGCGCCCCTCGTCGGTCTCGACGAACGCCTGCAACGCCTTCACCCGCGCAAGCAAGCGGACCGGATCGTCGTCAGTCGTATAATCGTGGCTTCGAAGCTGAAATTCTTGGCCGAATGGCGGCAGTTTACCTTTCAGAATGGACTTCGACACGACCGCCCTCATTAGATCGAATCGCTTTCCTTCTCTGCGTTGACGCTCTTCGATGCGATCGAACATGTAATTCGCCGTGCTTTCGACAACTGAGACCATATCATCCACCACGAAGTCGATTATCTCCTCAACATTCGGTCCGACGGTATAGGTCTCTTCTGACTTGTCTCCTGGCGACCAATCGGTGGGCTGCCTGATAAGCACTGCAAGGCGCCCAAGATAAGCCTCAAAGTTGGTCGGCGTAATGCGGTTATGGCGGCTTTCGGCGTCACGATCACAAACGTATCTCTCGGCGATAATTGGCGTCACAAAATTTCTGAATGCTTCGGCGGCACCATTCCTGATTGGTAGTCGCACAGAGTTCGCAAACGCCAAGTCAAGAATTCCAAGTGCGGCTCTCCGAAGCGCGAAAGGATCTTTGGAGCCGGTCGGTTTTTCATCAATTGCGAAAAAACTTACCAGCGTGTCCAGCTTATCCGCCAAGCTCACCGCGACCGTCACCGGCGCGGTCGGCACTTCATCACCCTGTCCGACCGGCTTGTAATGATCGCGGATGGCGTAGGCGATTTCCTTGGGCTCGCCTTGCGCTTCGGCGAGATAGCCGCCGATCACGCCCTGCAATTCGGGGAATTCACCAACCATCCCGGTGACCAGGTCGCCTTTGGCAAGGCGCGCCGCGCGCTCGGCTTGCTCGGCGTCCGCGCCCTTGACGATCCCCTCCTCGGCCAGCCAGCGGGCCAGTTTCGCCACCCGTTCGACCTTGTCGGCGACGGTGCCGAGCTTTTCGTGAAACACGATCCCATCGAGCTTCTTGGCCTGCTCCTCGAGTGGGATCTTCACATCCTGCTCCCAGAAAAAGCGCGCGTCGGCGAGGCGCGCGGCGAGCACCCGGCGATTGCCTTCGATGATGCTTCGCCCGCCGTCATTGGCGTCGATGTTCGCCACACAGACGAACCCCGGCGCAAGCCCGCCGTCATCGCCCGCGCAGGCGAAATATTTCTGGTTGGTGCGCATGGTCAGGACGATCACTTCGCGCGGGACATCGAGGAAGTCCGGGTCGAACTGTCCAGCGAGGGGCACCGGCCATTCGGTCAGCCCGGCATTTTCAACCACCAGTCCTTCGTCGGCGATCAGCGTGAAGCCCGCCGCCTTCGCCGCCGTGGCGGCGCCGTCACGAATGATCGACTCGCGCTCAGCCTGGTCGACGATGACGTGGCAGGCGCGCAGCTTTTCGGCATAATCAGTCGCCCCGCCAATGGTGATCGGCCCCGGGTGGTGGAAGCGGTGGCCCAATGTGGTCGCGCCGCTGGCGATACCGGCGATCTCAATCGGGACGATGTCCTCGCCGAGCAGCGCGACGATCGCGTGCAGCGGCCGCACCCAGCGCAGGTCGGCGCTATCTGCACAATTGGGGCCCCAGCGCATCGACTTAGGCCAGGGGAAGTCGGCGATGATTTGCGCGACCGCAGCGACGATGACGTCGGATGCCACCCTGCCCGCCCGCTCGATCGCTGCGAACCAGATGCCGTCGCGGTCCTCGAGCTGATCGGCAGCAAAGCCGGTCTTGCGCAAAAACCCTTCGAGCGCCTGGGGCGGAGCGGCGGTGCGCGGACCCTTCACGTCCTCGCTTACCGCTTCGGTTCCGGCGGCGACATCGCGAACGATCAGCGCCAGGCGCCGCGGGGTCGAAAACGCCGTCATCGCCCCATGGGCGAGACCCGCTTCCTGAAGCGCTCCGGCAAATAGGCGCGCGAGGTCGTTGCGGGCCTTGGCCTGCATCCGCGCCGGGATTTCTTCGGACAGTAATTCGAGCAGGAAGTCAGCCATTGGCGCGCTCCAGCCACGCCGCGCAGGCGGCCTTGGCGAGGTCGCGGACCCGGCCGATATAGGCTGCACGCTCGGCGACCGAAATCACCCCCCGCGCCTGGAGCATGTTGAAGTAATGGCTCGCCTTGATCGCCTGCTCGTAGGCCGGGATCGGCAGTTTCAATTCGAGGCAGCGCTGGCATTCCGCCGCGGCCTTCTTGAACAAATCGAACAAGGCATCCGTGTCGGCCACCTCGAAATGATATTCGGACATTTCGCGTTCGTTTTCGAGGAACACCTCGCCGTAGGTAACGCCCCCGTCGTTGAACTTGAGGTCGAAGACATTGTCCACGCCTTGGATGTACATCGCCAGCCGCTCGAGCCCGTAGGTGAGTTCGCCGGTGACCGGACGGCACTCGAACCCGCCGACCTGCTGAAAGTACGTGAACTGGGTCACTTCCATTCCGTCACACCAGACTTCCCAGCCAAGGCCCCACGCGCCCAGCGTCGGGCTTTCCCAATCGTCCTCGACGAAACGAATGTCGTGTTTCAAGGGGTCGATCCCGATCGCCACGAGGCTTCCGAGGTAAAGCTGCTGGAGATTATCCGGGCTCGGCTTCAGCACCACCTGATATTGGTAATAAGCGCCCAGCCGGTTGGGATTTTCGCCATAGCGGCCATCGGTCGGGCGGCGGCACGGCTGAACAAAGGCCGCCCGCCACGGATCGGGGCCAAGTGCGCGAAGCACTGTCGCCGGGTGGAAAGTCCCGGCCCCCATCTCCATGTCATAAGGCTGGAGGAGGACGCATCCTTCCGCGCCCCAATATTGGTGCAGAGTGAGTATCAGGTCCTGAAAGCTCAAGCTCAAAGCGCGCTGCCCCAGTTGGAATTCAATCAGGCCGCGGCTTTGGCGTAACCGCGAAGCGGGGGCAAGCGGACGCTTAGTAATGCAAGTTATACCTGACATAGTGTCGGATAAGCTTGACACCTTAGCGCTCGGGCTATATGTAATGCCAACCTGACATAAAGTCAGGGAGTTTTGACGGAGAATATCATGCTTTATTATCGTCCGGCGTCCGGCGGAAAAGCGCTTTCGCTCGGCACTGTGCGTACACTGACAGCAGCTGCACTCTTCGCCTATCCAGCGGGCGCCTTGATCCGTGAATTCGGCAGCGGCGTGATTGCGCCGATTGTCGGCTTCGCGCTGATCGTGGTTGCACTGATGAGCACCGCTGCGCTGATGGGGTCGTCGATCCAGCGTATTGTCGGAGAGCAGGTCGAACTGCTCGACGAATTTGAACTCAAACTTCGCAACCGCGCCGTCGGATCGGCCTACAAGCTCCTTAGCCTACTCATCCTGCTCGCGGTCATCTATGCCGCTATCGCCTCCGACCAGCAGTGGTGGATTCCGCATACGTACGGCGAATTCAGCGGCCTGTTCTGGGGCGCCTTTCTCTACTGCGCATTGCTGCCCTCGGTATTTTTGACCTGGATTGTCGAACCGTCCGATATCGTTGGCGACGGACCGGTCGAATGAACAACCGGCTGCGCGTGCTCCGGGCCGAACGCAAATGGAGCCAGGCCGAGCTCGGCACCAGGCTTGGCGTGTCGCGTCAGGCAGTGAATGCCATCGAGACCGGAAAGCACGATCCCTCGCTTACTTTGGCGTTCAGGATTGCCCGCTTATTCGGTCATCCACTGGAATCGATTTTCGAACAAACCGACTGACGGGCGGATCCAACCGCCGACGAAAGGCATCAATCATGATCTCTCGAACATTTCGCAAATTCTTCACCGCGCTTGGTTTGGCGGCGGCAATTGCCTCCCCCGCCGCGGCCAAGGTTGCGGCGCCCGCCGCCGCTCAGCCAGCTTTGTGGTCGGTGAGCGATTCCGACACCACCATCTATCTTTTCGGGACGGTCCATCTGCTTCCCGCCAATTTTCGCTGGCGCTCGGACACGCTCGACCATGCGGTGGCCGGATCGCAGGAGCTGGTGATCGAAACCATCGTCGATGACAAGAACCCGGCCAAGCTGATGAGCGCGCTGGCGCAGCTTGCCTTCACCAAAGGGTTGCCACCACTTGCCGAGCGCGTTCCCCAGGCAAAGCGCGCGACGCTTGCCGCGGCGGTGAAAAACAGCGGTTTCCCGCCCGCGGTGCTCGACCAGATGGAAACTTGGGCAGCAGCGTTAATGTTGGTTGGCGGTCAGTTCAAATCGCTCGACCTCCAGGTCGGCGAGGGTGTCGAGACGGTTCTTCGAAGAGAGTTTACCGGCAAGGGTAAACCGATCGGCGAGCTTGAGAGCAATGTCGAGCAATTCGGCTTCTTCGACCGCTTGTCTGAAAAAGCCCAGCGCGACTTCCTCGAAGGCGCGATCGAGAACGGCTCGGCGATGAAGGAAACCTTCGCCGCAATGCTCCGCTCGTGGTCGAGCGGAGACGTCAAGGCCATCGCCAGAGCATTCAACCGCGACCTCGCCGGAAGCCCTGAGCTGGCCGACGCGCTTCTCGCCCAGCGCAATGCCAATTGGACCAAATGGGTCGAAGCGCGACTGGCCAAACCCGGAACGGTCTTGGTCGCGGTCGGTGCCGGTCACCTCGCCGGTGACGGCTCGGTCGTCGCCATGCTCAAGAAGCAGGGCCTGACGGTGCGCCGCGTTCAGTAACCGTGCCGGAGCCCCGTAGGCAGCGCCACATCTTGCCTTTTGCGCCGCGCTCGACTAGGGCGCGCGCTTCCCCGGCCATGGTCATCCCTGGAGGCGTGGCGGGGCGTTTTTAATCGGAGAATAGTCAAATGAGCGAACAGCTGACGCTGCCCGCCGAAACACGCGACCGGGCTGGCAAGGGAGCCTCCCGTGCATTGCGTCGTGATGGACGGGTACCCGCCGTGGTCTATGGCGAGAAGAAAGAGCCGCTATCGATCCACGTCGAAGAGAAATTGCTGAGCAAGATCCTGTCATCGGGATCGTTCATGAACTCAGTGATCATGGTCGACCTGGGCGGCAAGGTTCATCGGACCTTGCCCAAGGCGGTCGATTTCCACCCGGTCTCGAGCCGCCCGATCCACGTCGATTTCCTGCGCATTGGCGAACATACCAAGGTCACCGTCGCGGTGCCCGTGCGTTTCGACAATGAAGAAGCCTCGCCGGGCCTCAAGCGCGGCGGCGTGCTCAATGTCGTGCAGCACGAAATCGAGCTGGTGTGCGATGCCGCAAGCATCCCCGAGGCGCTCCACGTGCTGCTCGACGGCCTCGAAATCGGCGATGCCATCCACATCAGCAATATCAAGCTGCCTGATGGCGTTACCCCGGCGATCGACGACCGCGACTTCACCGTCGCCACAATCGTCGCTCCGTCGGCGATGAAGTCGGAAGAATCAGAAGACGCCGAGGCCGAAACCGCCGAAGGCGAAGTGCCCACCATCGGCGACGAAGAAGCCGGCGAAGGCGAAGGCGGCGAAGGCGGCAATGCCAAGGACGGCAGCGGCGAGTAAAAACCGAGATCATTCGGTTCGTCCTGAGTAGGGATCTTGTAAGCAAAGCGCATCGAGAGACCGTATCGAAGAATCCTTCGATACGCCGTTTCGACAGGGTCAACGGCTACTCAGGACGAACGGTTTGGATTTCGGCCGCGCTGCTCTACCACCACGCTCATGCAAATCTGGGTCGGTCTCGGCAATCCGGGCGATAAATACGCGCTCCAGCGGCACAATGCCGGCTTCATGGCGGCCGACATCATCGCGGCGACCAATGATTTCGCGCCGTGGAGCAAGAAATTCCGAAGCCTCATCGCCGAAGGGCGAGTCGGGCGCCACCGGGTGCTGCTGGTCAAGCCGCAAACCTATATGAACGACAGCGGCGACGCGGTTCA
>JBDSRE010000162.1:0-2984 GCA_039929465.1 Sphingomicrobium sp.
TCTTGGCCCCGGCATAACCGCCGTCGAAATTCTTGAAGCATTTATTGCCGAGCCCCGCGCCCTGCCACACGCAGAACGGGGCATCGACGATGATCGACGCCGGGGTCATCCCGTTTTCGAGAGCGGAGACGTAGACGATCGGCTTGAACGCCGATCCGGGTTGGCGAAGCGCCTGGGTCGTTCGATTGTAGGACGATCCGACAACATCGAACCCGCCCTGCATCGCCAAGATCCGCCCCGTCCGCACTTCCTCGCTAAGAAAGGCGCCGCCAATTTCCGGGATTGAGCGAAGCGCGTAACTGTCACCGCCGATCAGCTTGGCGATGACCACCATTCCCGGCTTGATCGCGCTGAACGCGGTGCCCCCGCCGCCCCGCCTCGCCTGCTGCGCGGCCGAAGCCGACAATCGTCCCTTGCTGCCGTCGGCAAAACCGAGCTCGGCCTGATTGCTCGATTTGGACAGCACGACCGCCTTGCGCCAATCGGGAAACCCGGTGCCAAGCGCGGCCGCGGACAATTGCCCGCGCCAGTCCCTGTCCACGTCGACGCTGAGTCCGGTGTCCTGCCAGCCACGTCCGCCGTCGAACTTTGCAAGTCCCTCGCGGAGCGCATCGGCCGCTGCATCCTGCATCAATGGAACCATCGAGGATCGAACCCACAGGCCCCCGGCATAAACGCTGTTCGGCCCCTGCTCGGCTTTCTCGCCGAACCGACGGATCAGGTCGCGGCGGACTTCCTCCATGAAATATCCGCCCATCTGGCGGAATTTCTCGTTGCTGCCGTAGCGGATCGATCCCAGAGGCAAGGCGGCGGCCTGCGTCCGCTGGCTTTCGGTGATGTAGCCGTTGGCCGCCATCTCCCGGAGCACATAGTTGCGGCGATCGGTCGCCTTCTTGGTGGCGCGCAGCGGGTCATAGTTGGAGGGTGCTTTGGGGAGCACCGCCAGATAGGCCGCTTCGGGCAGCGTCAGATCGGCGACGTCCTTGTCAAAATAGGCGCGGCTTGCGGCCTGGATTCCGTAGGCATTGCGACCGAGGAAAATCGAGTTGAGATACAGTTCGAGAATTTGCTCCTTCGACAGCGTCGATTCCAGGCGAAAGGCGAGGATCATCTCGCGAACCTTGCGGCTAACGGCATATTCGTCGTCCTGCAGGAGATATTTGGCGACCTGCTGGGTGATGGTTGATGCGCCGGGGACCCGGCCGCCCTTGCCGACGGCGCTGAGACCATAATTGACGACTGCCTTGGTGAGACCGGGATAGTCGAGCCCGCCATGACTGAAGAAGGTCTTGTCCTCGGCAGAGATGAAGGCCTGCACCACCACTGGTGGATATTCGTCGAACGCCAGCTCGACCCGCCGCTCGCGGGCGAAGGTCTGGACCGGATTCCCGTCATAGCCGCGCACGTTGGTCGGGAGCGGCGGCTGGTAACTGAGTAGCTTCTCGGAACTTGGCAGGCCCGACGCGAACCAGATCCAGACCATCGAGAGAAACACAAAGCCGCCGAGCACGGTCCATGCCGCGCGACGCACGGCGCGGCGGGCAAACCATGGATCGATTCGATCGTGGATCCGCTGGTTGACGCGGACAAGATCGGGAAGCGGGAGAGCGAAGGATTGCATTGGCGACAAGCATCTAGCCGCTTCAACGGCTGGCGCAAAGCCGGTTAGCGCGCTTGGCGCAATGCAGCGTCGACTTCGATCGCGCGGGCCAGTTCGGCAACGATCGGCGCACGGCCTTCGGCGGTGCGGAGCAGTGCCTCGTCTTCGATATTGCTGATGTAGCCGGCCTCGAACAACACGCCCGGCACTTCCGACCGGCGAAGAATGTGGAAGGCGGCGAATTTATGCGGCTCGGGGCGGAGCAGCATGCCGCGCCCGCTGCCGCTGACCAATCGCGTCGCGAGATTCGCCGATTCGGTCATCTGGTCGCGCAGCGCGAGGTCGGACAGCAGGAAGCGCAGGCCTTCGTCCTGCTCGCTGCCCAGGCTTGCACCATTCTCGGCCCGGGCGAAGCGTGCGGCTTCTGCGTCGGAGGCGACGTCGGACAAGGAATAGACCGTTGCCCCGCGCGCCAGCGGGTTTGGGGCGCTGTCCATATGAACCGAGACCAACAAACTCGCACCAAGCTGGCGAGCGATCGCGGCGCGTTGCTCGAGGGTCAGCGTCCGGTCGCCGTCGCGAGTCAGCGCGACCCGCACCCGGCCATGCTTGGCGAGCAGTTCGCGCAACTCGCGGGCGAAGGCCAGCGTCAGCTCCTTCTCGGTGATTGTCCCAGAAACGCCGGGAGCGCCCGGATCACGACCGCCGTGGCCAGGGTCGATCAGCACGATCGGTCGGCCCGGGACGCGGGCTTCGGTGATCGCGACATCGCCGACCTGGTCGCGCAGCGCGACGGTCAGTCCGCCGCGACGCGCTTCGCCGAACAGAGCCTCATCGCTTTCGGGTTGGGCTCGGGGCGTCAGGAATACGGCCAGAGCGACGAGCAGCGCTGCGAGCAGTATGAGCGCCGCAATTTGCCAGGGATGCCGTCTTAGCCACATAGGACGCTTATCGACGGGGCAGGCATTGCGGGCAAGGGGCGCCGGTGCTAGTCCTGCAATACCCGCCGGATTCCTGCGGGCCTGCGCCGCTTTGCGGCGCGGTTTTCGAGGTTGACGCTGCATGACACCACAGGACGCCAGTCGCTTGCTCGTACCCGAGCCGGTTGGCGCGCTTTTCCCGGCGATGGTCGGGATGGGTCATCCAGCAGAGGCAATAACCACACATCTCGCCAGCGCCACACCGATGCTGGCCACGACCATCGCGCGCTCCCGCTTGCAGCGGTTCCAGCGCGCCCGGAGAAATTTCAATGTCCATGCGCATGCTGATCGACGCGCGCCACCCCGAGGAAACTCGGGTCGCGGTCGCCAAGGGAAACCGGATCGAAGAGTTTGATTTCGAATCCGCCGAACACAAGCAACTCAAAGGTAACATCTATCTGGCC
>JBDSRE010000163.1:0-2589 GCA_039929465.1 Sphingomicrobium sp.
GCGCTTGGGCTGGCGGCGGCGCAATTTGGCGGTGTTTGGCAAGCCGTCGTCGTGGCGAGCTGCTTCACCGGGGGAATGGTGCTGGCCAGCGGTATCAACGGCTATTGGATGGCGCGGCTGATCCGCATGGCCGATCGGCGCGCGGCGATTGCGTCGCGAGTCATGACCGGCGCGGTCGGGCTGATGAGCCTGACGGTGGCGCTGCTGATCCTCGCCAAGCTATTCTCCCCTGACCTTGCGATCTCATCGATCGGCGGATCGGTTTGGGCGGGCGCGGCGATTATCATTGCAGCAAGCACGGCTTTTGCCATCGCCATGCTGGTCGGTCGGCGCGCGGGATCGCGAGCGGCCACAATCGAGCAGGCCGCCGTCGTGCGCTGGCGTCAGCATTGCCCACAGATTCGATTCAAAGTGCCCCAATCGCCAGAGGGTCGGCCAAAGGCTGCGTAATCCTGCCGCTTTCCAGACTTCGAGAGGGCGTTTTCTATTTTTCCATTGGAGTTTGACCGTGCACAAAGCCACTGCGATTGCCTCGACGCTCATGTTACAACCGGTCTTCGGGCTTGTTTCGCCGGCGGTCGCCCAACCGGTCGATCTTGCGGTCAAGGCGGACAAACCAGGCAGCGACATCATCGTCACCGGGCGGCGCGCCAACGTGATCGGAGTCGCCACATCCGCATCCGAAGGCCAGGTCAGCCGCGAGGACTTGGCCGATCGGCCGATCCAGCGCGTCGCCGAACTGCTTGAGACGATCCCCGGTTTTATCGCCACCCAGCACTCTGGCGGCGGCAAGGCCAACCAGTATTTCCTGCGCGGGTTCAACCTCGACCACGGCACCGATTTCGCCGCTTTCCACGATGGCGTGCCACTGAACATGCGCACCCATGGCCACGGCCAGGGCTATCTCGATCTTGCCTTCATCATTCCCGAGTTAGTCGGACAACTGGACTTCGCCAAAGGGCCATACCGCGCCGATACCGGCGACTTCGCGACTGCGGGCGCCGGCCGTTTCACGACCATCGACAGTCTCGACAAGCCTTTCGTGAAAGCCGAAATCGGCACCTCGGGTTTCTACCGGGCGGTCGCTGCGGGTTCGACAAAGCTCGGCAGCGGGACCGCCCTGCTCGGCATCGAAACCCGCTTCGACAATGGCCCGTATGATCTTAAGGAAAAACTCAAATTGGTCAGCGGGTTCGGCAAATGGACGGGTCCGGTCGCCGGAGGCACGTTGCGGGCGAGCGTAACCGCTTACCATGTGACATTCATGTCCCCGGAGCAGATCCCGCAGCGAGCGGTAGACAGCGGCTTGATCAGCCGGCTCGGCAGCCTCGACAATGATCTCGGCGGTGAGACGACTAGGATCGGGGGGGTGCTTAACTACTCGTCCGACACCCGTTCGCCGCTGACCCTCAACGCATTCGCCCATTATTACAAGTTTCGGCTGACGTCGAACTTCACTTACTTCCTCGACAACCCCGTCGATGGCGACGAGTTCGAACAGCACGATACCCGGGTTGTCACGGGAGGACGCGCCGAAAAACGGTTCAAAGTCGCTTTGGCCGGGCTGCCGACCGAAATCCTGCTTGGCGGCGAAACCCGCTTCGACTTCATCGATCCTGTTTCACTGTTTCGTACGGCCGCGCGCCGCATCCTGACTACGATTCGCAGCGACAAGATCAACGAAGGTTCGGGCGCGCTTTATGCCGAAGCGAAGGTCCACCTGACGCGTACTGTCAGGGCAACGGTTGGATTGCGCGGCGACGTCTACCGGTTCGACGTCAAATCCGACCTTGCGGCCAATTCGGGTAAATCCTCGGCAAGCCTCCTCAGCCCGAAGGCGTCGCTCGCGTGGGCTCCGATCGAACAGCTTGAACTCTACGCCAACTACGGTCGTGGATTTCATTCCAACGACGCGCGCGGCACCAGCATCAACATCGATCCCAACACCGGCGATGCGGCGACCCCGGTTGACGCGCTGGTGCCCGGCACGGGCACAGAGATCGGCGTTCGCGCTCGCCCACTTCGCGGAATGACCCTCACCGGCACGATCTGGCAGCTCAAGCTCGCCTCTGAACTGCTGTTTCTCGGAGATGGCGGTACCACCGAGGCGCAAGGGCCGTCCACGCGGCGCGGTTACGAACTGAGCTTGTTCTACAACCCAGCCGATTGGCTGACGCTCGACGCCGAATATACCAAATCGCAGGGTCGGCTGACCGATCTGCCGAGCGGTGAGAACCGGATACCCGGCGCCATCGAAACCGTCATTGCAGGCGGTTTCGTGGTCAAATTCGGGCGCGCTTCGCTTGGTGCCCGCTTGCGCCATTTCGGCAGTTACAACCTGATCGAGGACAATAGTGTCCGAGCGGACCCGACGACGGTCGCCAACGCCCGGTTGGGGTATAGATTGGGGAAGATCGAACTTGCCGCCGATCTGCTCAACATCTTCAACTCGAAGGACAAGGAAATCGAATATTTCTACGCCTCGCGTTTGCCGGGCGAACCGCTCGCAGGAATTGAGGATCGCCACTTCAAGGCGGTAGAGCCGCGCCAGCTGCGCGTCTCCGCGCTGGTGAAATTCTAGTGCCGGTC
>JBDSRE010000164.1:0-6260 GCA_039929465.1 Sphingomicrobium sp.
AGCCGAGAATTTCGAGTGCCGCCGCATAAGCGACGGGATCGAATGTCCGATTGTGGCGGCTGTGGTTGGTTGAGGGCTTGGGGTGAGACGCGCCCTTGCGGCGCCTACGAAAATTGAACTTCGTCGATTCTTGTACTGATATATGCATGATTCATTGGGGCAGCATCGCTGCCTTTATCTTTTCCTGTGCGAGTTTGAGTTGTTCGGATCGCGCCGCTCGGTCGGCCAATTGCGACCATGCTTCTTCGGAGCGAAGGCAACGCTCGCGCACATGCGCGAGCGTTGCCTCATCCCCTTCCGCTTTCGCTTGCGCGGCGCGGGCGAGATAGAATTGCAGGTGCGTTGAGCTGGCCACGGTACAGCCGACTATTTAAGCCGACTGCTCCGGATCCTGATCGTTCGAACCTTGAGCCGGGGCCGGGGCCGCATCGTCGAGCGCCTGGAGGTTGACGGCGCTGGCTTTGCCGCGCTGGTCCTGCTGGAGCTCGTAAGCAACCCGCTGGTTTTCACGAAGGCTGCGCATTCCGGCGCGTTCGACGGCCGAAATGTGAACGAATGCGTCATTGCCACCCTCGTCGGGCTGAATGAAGCCATAGCCCTTATGTTCGTTGAAAAATTTTACGGTGCCGTTGGGCATAGTCATATTCCTTCTGCGTGACGCCACGAAAACCCGGACGCCTAAATTGCTAGGAGTGCGAGTGAGAAGGAAGAAGGAGCCGCAAAGCGCCAAAGCCCGTCTTTTTGCGACAAGTAGCAGACGACGTATATCGTGTTTCGTCGCAAAATGTAAAGGTTAAGCCCCCGAAACGAGTGAATCGCCGGTCGGATACCCCCTCGTATGAGCCGACGGAAATGTTTGCAGTTTACCTGAAACAGACTCCGCTCGGATCATCTGTCGCCCGCCAATGCTTTGGCGAGAAACGGCTTAACCTGCTCGATCCACGCTGCCGATCCCGGCGCGATGATGTCGAAATGGCCGCCCTTCTCAACCGTGAGCACGTCGACTGCCTGCCCCTTGCGCTTGGCAGCGGCTCGATATTGCTCGGCATCTTCGGCACTGAGCACCGCCGAGGCGAGATATTCCTTCGTCACGACCGGAAGGGTGTCGATTGGCGAAGCCAGGCGGTAGCGTTCTGGGCGCGCCTTGGGCGTTCCGCCAAGCAGCGGAACGATCACCGGCTTGCCGCAGATTTCGGCATCCACTCCGACGAACGGAGCAAGGTCACCCGGACCATTCGATCGCCACCCCCACCTTGATCGGCAACGGACGGCGCGCACCAACTGCGCTGCGCGCCGGAAGCTTGCTTCTGGACGCAATCCACAGTGCAGCATGAGCACCGGCCGAATGGCCGACGACGGCAACTCGGCGGAGGTCGATCGGCTGGGTCTTCGCCAAGGTTCGGAGATAATCGGTGGCCGTGCCCCAATCCCTGAACGTGCCCGGCCAACCGGCACCAGGCTCGCCGATTTGGCGATATTCGATATTCCAGGTGGCAAAACCCATGTCGGTGATTGCGCTTGCCAGTGCCGCCGTGTTCTGGCGGGTCGCGAAACCCTTCGTCCAGCAGCCGCCATGAACGACAACAACAACCGGGAACGAACCCTTGCCCGGTGGCAACCGAAGCTCCCCGGTCTGCAAGGGATCGGTGCCGTAAGACGCGACCAGAGTCGGGGTCGACGAAGGCAGCGCATCGACGTCCTTTGGCCGCATGTTTTGTGCGTTGACGGCGCCGGCGGATACGCCAACCAGCAACAACACCAAGAGTTGAATTGGCCTCATCTTGCTTCTTTCCTCAACTTTATAGCATTTGTAACATTCATACTTCGGCGGACGAATTCGGTAAATCTAGCGCCAGGCGGGCGATTGCATCGGCCAATTTGAAGTCGCGTTCGGTCACTCCGCCCTTGTCGTGGCTGGTCAGCCGGAAATCGACCCGATTCCACCGCGACGTGAATTCGGGGTGGTGATCGACCTTCTCGGCATGAATCGCGACCAGAGTCAGAAAAGCGAAGGCGCTGGCGAAATCCTTGAACTCGAAGCTCTGGACCAGCGCTTTGCCGTCGCCTTCAAGGGTCCAGCCGTCAGGGATATTCTCCATTTCCGAACGGTAGCGCCGTCCGCCGCAATCTTGCAATGGCTCGCCGCCCGGCGCAATTGAGCGCTCAAAGGAGACGAAGATGGCCACGCAAGTCGCCGAAAAGGGTCCGCTGGGCCTTGAAAACCCGATGGGCACCGACGGCTTTGAATTCGTCGAATACACCGCGCCTGACGTGGAATTGCTGCGCTCGCTGTTCGCGAAAATGGGCTTCCCCGAGGTTGCCCACCACAAAAGCAAGAATGTCACGCTCCACCGCCAGGCCGACTGCAATTTCATTATCAATGCCGAGCCCGGTAGCTACGCCGAACATTATGCCCGCGACCATGGGCCAAGCGCCTGCGCCATGGCCTTCCGCTTCAAGGACGCGAAGGCCGCCCACGCCCGCGCGCTCGATCTTGGAGCAACCAATATCGAGGTCGCCAAGGGCGACGGCGAACTGGCCATTCCGGCGATCGAGGGAATCGGCGGGTCGCGCCTGTTCTTCGTTGACCAATATGGCGGCAACGGTTCGATCTACGATACCGACTTCGACTTCCATCCCGACTGGGAGGAACGGGAGTCGGCGGCCGATTCCAAGCTCACCTACATCGATCACCTGACCCACAATGTGAATCGTGGAAACATGGCGACCTGGGCCGATTTCTACGAACGGCTCTTCAACTTCCGCCAGATCCGCTACTTCGACATCGAAGGCAAAGTCACCGGCCTGTTCTCAAAGGCCATGACCAGCCCGTGCGGGAAAATCCGAATCCCGCTCAACGAGAGCCAGGACGACAAGAGCCAGATCGAGGAGTTTTTGCGCGATTATAAGGGCGAGGGTATCCAGCATATCGCGCTCGGCACGTCGGACATCTACCAGGCGGTCGATATCCTGCGCGACCGCGGCGTTCCCTTTCAGGATACGCCCGATACCTATTACGAAATGCTCCCGACCCGAATCCACGGCCACGATGAAGACATCCCCGAGCTCGAGAAACGCCATATCCTGATGGACGGCGCGCCGACCGAGGGGCAGGGCCTGTTGCTCCAGATTTTCACCCAGAATGTGATCGGCCCGATCTTCTTCGAGGTCATCCAGCGCAAGGGCAACGAAGGTTTCGGCGAAGGCAATTTCAAGGCGCTGTTCGAAAGTATCGAACTCGACCAGATGCGCCGCGGGGTGATTTAGTGCCGCAGCGGACGCCCTTCGATACGCCGCCAGGGCGGCTACTCAGGACGAACGGGAAAGTGCGCATTCCTACTCCGTTCGTGCTGAATTGCGACTGAGCGAAGCAGAAGGCGCGTATCGAAGCCATGACCCAGGCCTATATTTGCGATGCAATCCGAACTCCGATCGGGCGCTACGGCGGGGCGCTCGCGCATGTCCGCGCCGACGATCTCGCGGCGATCCCGATCCGTGCGCTAATCGCGCGCAATCCGACGGTCGACTGGGCAGCGCTTGACGATGTCATCCTCGGTTGCGCCAACCAGGCGGGCGAGGACAATCGCAACGTCGCGCGCATGGCGGGTTTGCTCGCCGGGCTTCCCGACAGTTCGGGCGGAGTGACGCTCAACCGCTTGTGCGGATCGGGGCTCGACGCGGTGGCAATGGCCGCGCGCGCGATCCGCGGCGGCGAGGCCGATTTGATTATCGCCGGCGGCTCCGAAAGCATGAGCCGGGCGCCATTCGTCATGCCCAAGGCGACCAGCGCGTTCGACCGCAATGCCGAGCTGTACGACACCACCATCGGCTGGCGCTTCGTCAATCCCAAATTGCGCCATCAATATGGCGACGACACCATGCCCAGCACGGCGGAAAATGTCGCCGACGAGTTCAAGGTCAGCCGAGACGACCAGGACGCCTTTGCCCAGGCCAGCCAGGAAAAGGCCGCGGCGGCGCAGGCCAGCGGGCGCCTTGCAGCCGAAATCGTCGCGGTCGAAATCCCCCAGCGCAAGGGCGATCCGCAGATCGTCGATAAGGATGAACACCCGCGCCTGACCAGCCTCGACAAGCTCGCCTCGTTAAAGCCGATCGTGCGCAAGGACGGGACGGTCACTGCCGGGAACGCCAGCGGGGTCAATGACGGCGCCGCGGCGATCATCATCGCCAGCGAAGCTGCCGCCAAAAAGCACGGTCTTACCCCTCGCGCACGCGTGCTCGGCGCTGCCGTGGCTGGGGTTCCGCCACGGATCATGGGCATCGGGCCAGCGCCGGCATCGACCAAGTTGCTCGGTCGCCTTGGCCTCTCTCTCCTCGACCTCGACGTAATCGAGTTGAACGAAGCCTTTGCCGCGCAGGGGCTGGCGGTGATGCGGCTGCTCGGCCTCGTCGATGACGATCCGCGCGTGAACCCCAATGGCGGCGCGATCGCGCTCGGCCATCCGCTCGGCATGTCGGGCGCTCGGCTGGCAATGACCGCGACCGAGCAGCTTCAGCGGACCGGCGGCCGCTATGCGCTTGCGACCATGTGCATCGGCGTCGGCCAGGGCATCGCGCTCGCCCTCGAACGGGTGTAAGCCCCTTGCCGTGGCAATAGTCGCGACTCTTGATGAAGCGGCGGTTCTGGCGCTGCTCGACACCATTCCCGATCCGGAAATCCCGGTGCTCTCGATCACTGACCTCGGCATCGTCCGCGGGTTCAGGAGCGATCCCCCGCGAGTGCTGGTCAGTCCGACATATTCTGGTTGTCCGGCGACCGTGGCGATCGAGCTGTCGATCCGCGACGCGCTCGATCGCGCCGGATTCGGCCAGGTCTCGGTCGAGCGGGTGCTTTTCCCGCCGTGGACGACCGACTGGATCACCCCACGCGGGCGCCAGCGGCTCAAGGAGTATGGAATTGCTCCGCCGACGTCTTCGCCCACCGCGCAATGCCCGCAATGCGACTCGCCCGACACCGAGGAAGTCAGCCGTTTCGGCGCCACCCCGTGCAAGGCGCAATGGCGCTGCCGCTCATGCCTTGAACCGTTCGAACGCTTTAAATGCCATTAGGCTTTGCTCATACCCGGCGAATCCTTCTAAGCGCACTGCCGAAGCCTTGGCAGTGTTCGGGTGGAGCGTGAAATGAGTGTGATCGTGGATGAACCGACCGGGATCGACGGTGCTTTTGCGGGCAATAGCCTGCTTGCGACCTTTGCTCAGGATGCGCGCGCATTGATCGAGCCGCACGGCGCCTTGCTCCAGCTGGAACCGGGCGAAGTGGTGCTCAACCGCGGCGATGATGTCGAATCGACGATTTTCCCCATTGGCACGATGATGATCTCGATGGGCGTCGAACTCTCCGGCGGACGCTCGATCGAGGTGGCTTCGATCGGCCGCGAGGGCGCGGTCGGCGGCATCATCAGCTGCGGCCATGCCCCCGCCTTCTCGCGCGCGGTGACCCTGGTCGGCGGTTTTGCAATGCGCGTTCCGATGACGGCACTGGAAGATGCCAAGCACCGTTCGCCCTTCGTCAACAATCTGTTTTGCCGCTTTTCCGATTATCTGATCGCGCAGGTCATGCAGTCGGTGGCCTGCAACGCCTTTCATTCGATCCCGGAGCGCGCCGCGCGCTGGTTGCTCCACGCCCAGGACCGCGCCGGCGACCGAATCGAGCTGACTCAGGAAGCGTTCGCCGATCTGCTCGGGGTTCAGCGAACCACGGTCAATGCGGTGGTTCGGACGCTCCAGGAGGAGGGGCTTGTAGCGACCGGGCGCGGGGTTATCCGAGTGACCGACCGCGCCGGCTTAAGGCAGCGCTCGTGCGAATGCTATTCGCGGCTCGAGGAGCATTTCGCGGCGGTCATCGGATCTAGCGGAATGGGCGGCGGCGACTAGTCGACGAGCGCCCAGCCGACGGTTTCTCCGGCGTGGAAGGGGATGAGTTCCTGGTCGTCAGCCCCGATTTCGGCGGGCACTGAAACGTCGCGGCGCTCGAGAGTCACCGTTTCTTCGTTGACCGGCAATCCGTAAAAGGCCGGGCCGTTGAGTGAGGCAAACGCCTCGAGCTGGCCCAGCGCATCATCTTCGTCGAACGCCTCCGCATAGCTTTCAATCGCAAACGGGGCGTTGAAAATGCCGGCGCAGCCGCACGCCGATTCCTTGGCGTTGCGCGGGTGCGGGGCGCTATCGGTACCGAGGAAGAATTTGGCCGATCCCGAGGTCGCGGCCTTGCGCACGGCAAGGCGGTGCGCCTCGCGCTTGGC
>JBDSRE010000165.1:0-5702 GCA_039929465.1 Sphingomicrobium sp.
TCATTCCGCTGGTGAGAGTCACCCGCCGGCCCGCGATCACGGGTAGCTAACCGTCTTTGGCTTGTCGGGGAGGGGAATGAATTCCTCATCATCGCCGGGGATGAGCGAGAAGCGCATCGCTTTCCAGTCGTCCTTGGCCAGGTTGATCCGCTCGCGCGAGGAGGAGACGAAGTTCCAAAACACGTGGCGAGGGGTCACGAAGGCGCCTCCGCCCATCAGCATGACCCGCCCGCCGCCGCTGGCGCTGGCGAGGTGCGCCTCGTGGCCCGGGCGGAGGACATAAAGCGCGAACGGTTCGAGATTCAGCCCATCAAGTGCCGCCTCACCGCCAACCAGCATCACCGCTTGCTCGTCAGCCTCTGCGTCTATCGGAACCGAGCTGCCGGGTCCGAGTTCGATGTCCGCGTATACGGTCGAGGAATGGCATGGAGTCGGCGCCCCGGCGCCCCATAATTTGCCCATCAGTACGCGTGCCTTGGCGCCGTTTGCATCGACAATGGGAAGTGCGGCTTCGGCGACGTGATCGAAAGCCGGCGCGATCTCTTCCTTTCCGTCGGGCAGCGCCAGCCAGGTCTGCATGCCGTAGAGGCTCGGGCCATCGGGGCGCAGGCCTTGCGGAGATCGCTCCGAATGAACGATTCCGCTGCCAGCCGTCATCAAATTGATCGCGCCGGGCGTGATCACCGCATGGCTTCCGACGCTGTCGCGATGCTCGATCGCGCCGTCGAACAGATAGGTGACTGTAGCGAGATTGATATGCGGATGGGGGCGAACGTCCATTCCCTTGCCCGGCGAAAGCCGCGCCGGGCCGAACTGATCGACGAAGATGAACGGTCCGACCATCGTGCGCTGTTTTGCGGGCAACACTCGATGAACCTTGAAATCGCCAAGGTCGTGGGTGACCGGGTTGATGGTCTGCTCGACGGCGCAGTCAAACTCCTCCATCGTCATTCACCCGGCGCCTTGGCCTTGATCGACAAAGCGTGAACCCGCTCCTCCATCAGCTCGCCGAGCGCCGCATAAACCATGCGCTGACGCTCGACGCGCGATTTGCCGGCGAAAGAGGCGCTCGTGATGATAAGGCTGAAATGGCTTTCGCCGGCGGGGTTGTAGCCGGCGTGGCCGCGATGATGCTCGCTGTCGTCGCGAAGGTGGAGGGTTTCCGGCGCGAGCGCGGCGGTCAGGCGGCGGGTCATTTCCTCGGCAACGGGGCCAGTGGAGGTTAAGCTCATGCGTCCATATATAGGGGCGATGACGGCGAAGGCGAGCAAATGGCACGGGCGGGTCGAAGGGGCGCAGGATCGCTGCGCGGTCCCCAGCTGCGGGGAGCCGGGCGAGTATAAGGCGCCGCTCGCTCCGGCCAATTTCGACGGTCCCGGAAGCTGGCGCTTCCTGTGCCTCGACCATGTCCGCGAGCATAATGCGAAATATAATTTCTTCATCGGCATGAGCCCCGAGGAGATCACTGCAGCGCAATCGTCGATCGCCGGGTGGGAGCGGACAAGCCGGCCGTTTGCTCATGTCGGCGGCGATCCGGCGCCCGCGTGGAGCGACTTCGCCGATCCGATCGATGCCATATCGACGCGCTTCGCCCGCGCCCGCGCCGCCGGTCAGCAGTCGCGCTTCGACCGCTCAGAGCTGCGCGCGCTCGACGTACTCGGGCTCGGTGAAGACAGCGACCGCCACGGCTTGCGCAAGCGCTATTCGGCCCTCGTCCGCCGCTATCACCCCGACAAGAATGGCGGTGACCGGAGCCATGAGCGGCGGTTGGGCGAAGTCATCGAAGCGTACCAGTTGCTGCGGAAATCGCCGGCGATCGATTAGTCGCGGTCGGGCGCACCAAGCGGGAAATAGGCGCGATACGGGCGTGCTTCCTCAACTGCGCGCGACACCGCCGAATGTGCCAGAAGCCGCGCCCGATAGGCGTTGAGACGGGGGCGGCCTTGACCAATCCGGTCCACCCAGTCGGCATAGAACAGGGACGGCGCTGCGGCGCAATCGGCGAGTGTGAAACGGTCGCCGGCGGCCCACGCGCTGTCGGGCAAATTGGCTTCCAGCCAGTCATAGGCGGTCCGAAGAAGCTTGATGCCCTGCTCCGCCCCAAATGCGTCGCCATGACCTTCGGGCCTCAGCGCGTGGTTTACCGACGCTTGCATTGCGGACATCACATAATTGTCGAAAAAGCGGTCGAGAAAGCGCACCCGGCGACCTTCGGCGCCTTCGGGAATCCACAGGTTCGGCCCGGGGTGACGGGCCTGCAAGTGCTCGATGATCGAGGTCGTTTCGGCGATCACTTCGCCGTTGTCGACGAGCAGCGGGAATTTTCCCAGCGGCCACAGCGCGAGCAATTCGTCCATCGCCTCTGGGTTGGAGGGATCGATATTTCGGTAGGTGAACTCGGTGTCGTCCGCGAACATCGCGATCAGCACCTTCCAGCAATAGCTACTGAACGGGTGGGCGTAGAGGGTGAGGCCGGTCGCGGGCGGAGTCGAAGTGGTCACCAGGCGCCGTCCTCCATTTTTGCTTGCCGATTCCGTTCGCGATCGCTCGGTTCTTCGGCGACATAGGTGCCGATCTCGACCGCGCCGGCAGGGTGGTAGGTGACGATGATGTTGCCGCCGTCCGAGACCCGGTGATCCACCATTTTCAGCGTGCCTGGAGGAGTGCCATCGCCGAACAGGCGCTTGCCTTCACCGAGGACGACCGGCGAGATCATAAGCGTCAGCTCGTCGAGCAGGCCGGCCTTGAGCAGCTGCGGGTAAAGCGTGCTGCTGCCCTGGATGACGAGATCGGGGCCATCGCCCTGCTTGATCGCGTTCAGTTCCTCAATTGCGCCGACCCGCTGGCTGTTTTGCCATACCAGCGATTGGTCCTGGTGGGTCACGACATATTTGGTGCAGTCGTTGAAGGGGTCCCGGATATCCGCCATCGCCTCGCTGGCGTAGGGCCAGTAAGCGGCGAAAATGTCATAGGTGCGTCGACCCAGAAGAAGGTCGAACGGTCGCCCAAACAGCTCACCGATCTTATGTTCGATCGCATCGTCACCGACCGGCGGGAGCCAGCCGCTGAAGCGAGAGCCGCCGGTCGTGTCCTCGGTCGGTCCTCCGGGTCCCTGGATCACTCCGTCGAGCGACGTGAGGGCAGCGCCGATGATCTTACGCATCCTAGGATCCTCCGGTTCTGGCGGCCTCGATCCGTGCGACGTCGATTTTCTTCATCGTCATCATCGCGTCGAACACGCTCTTGGCCACGGCCGGGTCAGGATCGCTATTGCCTTCAAGCAGAACGCGCGGCGTGATCTGCCAGGCATATCCCCATTTGTCCGTGCACCAGCCGCAATCGCTTTCCGCGCCGCCGTCGGCGGTGATGGCGTTCCAATATCGGTCCGTTTCAGCCTGGTCGTCGGTCACGACCATGAAGCTGACCGCCATATTGGGCTTGAAATTGGGACCGCCGTTCAATCCGACGAAAGCGCGGCCGAGAACGGTGAACTCGACCGTCAATTCATCGCCCTTGTGACCACCGGGATAATCGCCTGGGGCAGTCATCGCCGATTCGACGCGACTATCGGGAAAGGTGGCGGAATAAAATTCGGCCGCCTTGCGGGCCTCGCCTTTGTCAAACCACAGGCACGTAATCAATTTGTCAGTCATCGCCGCTTTCCTCTTCGTCTTACTTGCGCGGGCCGACAAGGCCGAAGGCGGCGCCCTGCGGGTCTATCGCGTGGAGCGAAAACTCGCCGCCGGGAATTTCCTGGGGCCCATGAACGATCCTTCCGCCGGCCTCGCCGGTTGCGGCAATCGCGCGATCGATGTCATCGACGCCAATAAAATAGGTCCAGCCACCACTTGGGCTTTGCGGCGGCCTTTTCATGATCGCCCCGATTCTCACATCGCCTGAATAAATGAACTTATAATCTCCGAGTTCACCCATCGGCATTGCGCCGTCCTGGGCCCAGCCGAAGTGTTTGGTGAAAAAGGTGATTGCGCCGTCCTGGTCGCTGCTTGACAGTTCGTTCCAGCGGACATGCTGCGCCTGGTCGACCGAGAACACATCGCTAACCGCGTCCGACCGGTCCGCCGGCGGTGTCGGTTTCATGATATAAAACGGCGCGCCCATCGCATCGGCGATCATCGCGATTCGCCCGATGTCGGGAATGTCAGTGGCCGGCATTACGGTCGTTCCGCCATCGCCCTCGATCGCGGAGATCGTCGCATCGACATCCTCGACGTGGAGATAGCCGAGCCAGATCGGGCGTCCGCCATGTCCACGCATTTCATCGGTCAGTCGAAGAACGCCGCCGGCTTGCCCGCCATCGCTGCGGTTGATCATGCGATAGTCCATCTGCCCGGACGGCTCACCCTCGATGTCCCAACCGACAACAGCGTCGTAAAACGTCTTGGATGCGGCGGGGTCGGGGCTGATCAGCTCATACCAAATAAAGCTGCCTTTAGGGTCGGGCATTACTTCAGCTCAACGGAGTTCACGAACGGCTTGAACCCGCCCCAGAACATGCGCTTGCCGTCGAACGGCATCGGCATTGCGCCGGGCTGCATTTCGGGGTCGGCCATAATCTTTTCCCAGCCTGCGTCGCGGGTTGCCTTGTCGGGCCAGAGGACGAAGGAAAAGACGACATTCTCGCCGTCCTCGGCCTTGACCGCCTTGAAATAATCGGTGGTGTGGCCGTGCTCGAGGCCGTCGCCCAACGCTTCGAGCGAACCCAGCGCCCCTTGCGCCTTGGCTTTTCCGGCAAACATTTCGGCCATCGGCTTATATTCGTCGAGCTTGTCGCCACTGAGCGTCAGGATGAATCCATCGATATACATTTCTTCTCTCCTTTGCGACTTGATTCGCTTGTTTTTAAACCTCTCAAGTAATAATAAGCAACCGTGCAGTCAGAAAAAATAACTACTAAGCGATCGGCCGAGGCGAAGCGTCGCTATGACGATGCTTGTGGGACGGCCCATGCGCTCGACCTGATCGGTGAGCGCTGGGCGCTGCTAGTGGTGCGCGAACTGATGCTTGGGGCTCGCCGCTTTTCCGAATTGAAGTCGGATTTACCTGGGATCAGCGCCAATGTGCTGACCCAGCGTCTGACCGAGCTCGAAGCCAAGGGCCTGGTTCGTCGGATAACCCTGCCGCCGCCGGCCAATGTCCAGGTTTACGAAGCGACCGAGTGGGGGCTTGAGGCCGAGCCCTTGCTGCAAAGCCTTGGTCGGTGGGCGGCGCGATCGCCGGGCCACGACCCTAGTCTGCCGCTCAGCGCGGTCTCGCTGATGCTGTCGTTCCGAACGATGATCGATCCCAAGCGCGCCCGGAAGCTCGACGCCCGTGTCGGATTTCGCTTCGGCCGCGATACGTTCGTCGCCCGGCTCAAAAAAGGCACGATCAAGATCGCGCGCGGCCCGATCAAGGATTGCGAATTGCTGTTCGAAGGCCCGCCAACCGCGCTTGCTGCAGTGGTCTACGGCGGCCAGCCGCTCGAATTTGTCAGAATTACTGGAAGCCACGCCTTGGCGGAGAAGTTCGTGACCTTGTTTCCATTGCCGCTTAAGGTCGGCGCCGACGGGCATTGAGGCGGCGCCGAGACCGGACTAAGGACCGCCCATGACCGATATTCCCAACGTCTCGCTCGACAGCCGAAGCGACACCGTCATGACTTCGCCCGACAAGATCGCCAAGGTCCGCGACCTGTTCGGGGT
>JBDSRE010000166.1:0-5650 GCA_039929465.1 Sphingomicrobium sp.
CATCGCATTGGTGCACTTCGTGCCGGACGCCCGGACCGATTCCGGCCGAGCGGTCAAGATGCGGCCGATCCGCCTTTACGGCAGCGAGGAAATTGAGCCGGTCGGGCAAGGCGTGTCGGTGACCGCGACTGGCTGGGGAACGACCGAAAGCGGCCACTTGTCGTCGCGGCTGCTGGAGGTCGATCTGCTGACCGTCGATTGCGCCTCCGCGGCGGGATTCGCCAGCCGCACAGGCGATTCCGAACTGTGTGCGATGGCCGACGGCAAGGACGCCTGTCAGGGCGACAGCGGTGGGCCGCTGATCTTGACCGACGGCGAGCCAGTGCTCGTCGGGATCGTCAGCTGGGGCGACAAATGCGCCGTCGCCGGCAGCCCCGGCGTTTATACGCGGATCGACCGCGGCCATTATCTCGACTGGATCAAGCGCGCGATCGGCACCGATCCCGCACTTGAAAACGCCGACTAGCGGTCGTCGCCACTCTGGCGGTCGTCGCCGCTCTGCCGGTCGTCGCCGCTCTGCCGGTCGTCGCCGCTTTGCCGGTCGTCGCCGCTTTGACGGTCGTCGCCGCTCGAGCGCATTTTGCCTTGGCCATCGAGTTCGTCTTCGACGATATTTTCGTCCTCATCCGAAACGGGTTTTCCGCCGATGATCATTCTTGCCTCCTCGCGCAGTGAGAGGCGGGGTATGGCACACATCCCCCGCACAGCCTAGTTGCCGTCCTCACCCGAAATTCAGCGACTTGAGGAGCAAGGCGAATTTCGGCTGCCGGCGAAGCGGGTCGAGCAGCGGATCGGTGGCCAGGTAAATCAGCCCTGAGTCGCCGACCTGGCGTGCTCGCTCGAGCCTGGCGATGGCCTCGTCCGACATCCCCCATTGCGCGAGTATTTCCGCCTGCTGGTAAAGGGCGCTGTCGCCGACATCGGCAACCAGCTTGTCGAACCATTGGCGGGCGCTCGCACGGTCCCCCAACCGCCAGTCAACGATCGCCAGGCCTGAGAGATGAGAGAATGGCTGCGGTTCGGCTTCGAAATGCTTCCTCGCCTCAGTCAGCTTGCCCATTTGCATCAGGCTGCTGCCGATGAGGCCATGGGCGTTGGTGATCTTGGGATTAAGCTCGATCGCTCGGCGCAGCGGGGCAAGCGCGGCGGCGTATCGCCGAGCGGCATAAGCGACCGAACCCTGAGCGCGGAAGGCCCGGGGATTGAGCGGATCGAGCAGGACTGAGCGATCAACCGCCTGGCGCGCTTCGGCGGCGCGGCCGGTGCGCGAACAGTAAAGCGCATAGAACAGCGCGATATCGGCATTGCCGTAGCCGAGGCGGTACGCCTTTGCGTACGATGGCCAGGCCGCCGCGACATTGAGTTCGCCGGCGAAAATCGCGTAGCCAAGCGCCAATTGGCCGTCGGCCAGGCCCGGTGCGAGCTCAACGGCTCGGCACGCGGCCGCGATCGACTGCGAATACAATGTCTTAAGTTGGCTCACGTTCGCATAGGCCGAGGCCACTGACGCCAGCGATCGGGATAGCGCAGCGAAAGCCAGCGCGAACGTCGGATCGGCGGCGGTGGCGAGCTCAAAATCCGCCAAAGCGGCGCGGTCGGTGACCTCGTCCTTGGCCAGATCGTACAGCGCTCTGCCGCGCAAATAATGTTCGTAGGCGGCGACGTTGGTAGTGCCGCCCGGAGCGGGTTTGGAGGTCGCCACCCGGACCGACATCGCTTTGGCGACGAAACGCGCGATTTCGCTTTCGACCGCGAAAATGTCGCTGACTTTCCGATCGACGCTTTGCGACCATTGGGTGAACCCAGTGTGCCCGTCGGTGAGGTCGATAGCGATGCGCGCGGTCTCGCCCGACCGCTGCACCGATCCGTTGAGCAGATAGCTCACTCCAAGCTCAGCGGCGATGGCCTTGGGGTCGGCTTGATTTTCGCTCGCTCGCTTGGACGAGGTCGCGGCAAGGACTTGCAGGGCGTTAATCCGGGTCAGCGCGGTCCGCACTTGCTCGGTCAGCCCGTCGGAGAAATAATCCTGCGTTTTGTCGCCGCTGAGATTGCGGAACGGCAAGACTGCGATCGTCAACGGGGCCGAGCCGCCGCCGATCAGGCCCTTGTCCCAGGCAAGAAAGGCGCCGCCGGCGGCGACCAGCGCTGCAGCGCCAGTCCCACCCATAATGAGCGCCCGGCGCGAAACGGCCGCCGGCCTTGGCGCGGATACTTCGCCGCTACCGCCGCCGCCGCCGCCGCCGCCGACTGAAGCGATTGCGCGTTCGACTGCGTGAATCTCGGCCGCGCCTTTGCGCCCATTCCAGCGTGACAGGTCAATCACTTGATATTGGCGGAAGCCCAGTGGTGGGGGAGTTCCATCGACCGACAGCGGGACCAGCCGTCGGCGCTCGCGGCCCTGGCCCGCCTCGTCGCGAACCCAATCGGATTCGACCGAATGAAGCGACCACATCACGACAACCGCGTCCGCTGCTTCCAGCGCCGAGGCAATCGAACGCGCGTAGGTCGCGCCGCCTTGGATCAGTGCATCCCACCACACCTCATAGCCGGAAGCTTGAAGCGCGGCCGCGAGTTGGCGGGCCTTGGCTTCATCGGCGTGGGAGTAGCTGAGGAAGACCGTCGTCGACTTCGCGGTCGTGCTTGATTCATCAGACATGAATTGACCCCCGAGCCGAGGTTGGAATCAATAGGATCGGAAACCGTCGAATACGAGTCAGCGGTCCGAACTGGCCTTCTGCTCCTTGGCGAGCCATTGTTCGAGCCACTTGATGGTATAATCGCCCTTGAGGAAATCGGGGTCACGGACGATCCGCTGGTGAAGCGGAACGGTGGTCTTCATCCCCTCGACGACGAATTCCTCGAGCGCGCGTTTGAGACGCATGATGCAGCGCTCGCGGGTGCGGCCGTAGACGATCAATTTGCCGACCATGCTGTCGTAATACGGCGGCACTTTATAGCCGGTGTAGAGCCCGCTATCGACGCGCACGTGCATTCCGCCCGGCGCGACATAGGCCTTCACTGTGCCCGGCGAGGGCGCAAAGGTGTCGGGATCCTCGGCATTGATCCGGCATTCGATCGCGTGACCGTGGAGGTGGATGTCCTCCTGCTTGCACGACAAGCCGAGGCCATCGGCGACTCGGATCTGCTCCCGCACCAGATCGACCCCGCTGATCATCTCGGTCACCGGATGCTCGACCTGGAGGCGAGTGTTCATTTCGATGAAGTAGAATTCGCCGTTCTCGTAGAGGAATTCGATGGTTCCGGCGCCGCGATAGGCCATGTCGGCCATGGCCTTGGCGACAACCCCGCCCATGTGCGCGCGCTGTTCTTCGCTGATCACTGGGGAGGGGGCTTCTTCGAGCACCTTCTGGTGGCGGCGCTGCAATGAGCAGTCGCGCTCGCCCAAGTGGATGGCGTTGCCGGCGCCGTCGCCGAACACCTGAAATTCTATGTGGCGCGGGTCGGATAGATATTTTTCCATGTAAACGGTGTCGTCGCCGAACGCGGAGCGCGCCTCGGACGCGGCCTGGGCCATCAGGCTTTCGAGCTGCTCCTCGGCCTCGACCACCTTCATCCCGCGCCCGCCGCCGCCCGATGCAGCCTTGATCAGCACTGGATAACCAATCTCCTCGGCCATGGCCTTGGCCCCGGCGATGTCGGTCAGCGGCCCGTCCGAGCCGGGAACCAACGGCAGGCCGAGTTTGGCGGCGGTACGCTTGGCCTCGATCTTGTCGCCCATGGTGCGGATATGTTCGGGCTTGGGGCCGACCCAGATGATGCCGTGCGATTCGACAATTTCGGCGAACTGCGCGTTTTCGGAAAGGAAACCGTAGCCGGGATGGATGGCGTCGGCGTGGACGACTTCGGCGGCGGAAATGATGTTGGGTATGTTGAGGTAGCTGTCTTTGGCCGGGGGCGGCCCAATGCACACCGTCTCATCGGCCAGACGAACGTGCATTGCCTCGCTATCGGCGGTCGAGTGGACGGCCACCGTCTTGATGCCCATTTCGTGGCACGCACGATGGATCCGAAGCGCAATCTCGCCGCGATTGGCGATGAGCAGTTTCTTGATCGTCATCGTTTCTTGACGAGCATTGGTGGCTGCAAAACCACCATTAGCCGATGACCGCCAGCGGCTGGTCGAACTCGACCGGCTGGGCGTCGGATACGTAGAGTTTACGGATGGTTCCAGCGCTTGGCGCGATGATCGGATTCATGACCTTCATCGCCTCGACGATAAGTAACGTGTCGCCGGCCTTGACCTTGTCGCCGACGCTGGCGAACGGCTTGCCCCCGGGCTCGGCGGAGAGGAAAGCGGTTCCGACCATCGGCGACTTGACCAGGGTACCGTTCGGTTCTTCGTCGCCGGTGACTGCTTTTGCGGTGTCGGAGGGAGCTGCGGGAGGCGCTTGCTGGACCGGCACCTGCTGCGGCATGCTCACCGGAGCGGCTCGGCAGACCTTGATCTTGCGACCGCCGTCCTCGACCTCGATCTCGGTGAGGTTGCTCGAATCGAGCATCGCGGCGAGCTCGCGCACCAGTTTGGTGTCGATGCGCATCGGCTCGCTTTTGTCACCCTTGGCGGGATCGGCCATTTTCTGGTCCCTCACTGAATGCGCCTGGGCGCCGGTGGTGCCGCTGTTCCCTTGCAGAGGCTCGCCGCCGCGTCCAGTGCGAGCGCTTGGCGCAAGGGCCGATGTCTAGACCGCCAACAGCCCCTTAAAGACAAAAATCACAGGGTTCATTTGCGCCGCGGGGTGGAGCTTCCTATCTGCCTTTTGTCAATGTCTCTCGATGATACCCTTGGAATTCGCATCAATGGCGAGCACCGGCGCGTCAATGACGGGATCAGCATCACCGAGCTCGTCAACGAGCTGGGCCTCGACCCGCATCGAGTCGCGGTCGAGCGCAACCTGCATGTGATAACGCGCTCGCTGCTGGCCGAGACGATGGTCGAGGATGGCGATGATTATGAGATTGTGCAGTTCGTTGGGGGTGGCTGAGTGAACGCTCCCCAATCGCTGAGGACCGACAGCTGGTCGGTGGCCGGGCGCACTTTCACCTCGCGGCTGATCGTCGGCACCGGCAAATACAAAAGCCTGGATGAGAATGCTGCTGCGGTCGCGGCGTCGGGCGCCGAAATCGTCACCGTCGCGGTGCGCCGGGTCAATATCTCCGATCCATCACAGCCGATGCTGACCGACTTTATCGACCCAAAGAAGGTCACGTATTTGCCCAACACCGCCGGCTGCTTCACCGCCGACGAAGCCATCCGAACCCTGCGCCTGGCGCGCGAGGCGGGGGGATGGAATTTGGTCAAATTGGAAGTGCTGGGGGAGGCGCGGACGCTTTATCCTGACATGCGCGAGACGCTGAAGGCGACCGCGGTGCTGGTCGCCGAAGGCTTTGAGCCGATGGTCTATTGCGTCGACGATCCGATTGCCGCGAAGCAATTGGAGGAGGCCGGTGCAGTGGCGATCATGCCACTCGGTGCGCCGATCGGATCCGGCCTTGGCATTCAGAACCGAGTGACCATCCGTCTGATCGTCGAGGGCGCAGGCGTGCCGGTGCTGGTCGATGCCGGGGTCGGCACCGCAAGCGACGCCGCGCAGGCGATGGAACTGGGCTGCGACGGCGTGCTGATGAACAC
>JBDSRE010000167.1:0-7909 GCA_039929465.1 Sphingomicrobium sp.
CCGGCAATCTCAGCATCCGCCGCGATCGAATCGACGGCGCGCGCCTGCTCGCCGATTTGCGAGACATTGCCTTTTCGCTTGGGTCCGCCTGCGCCAGCGGGTCCGGTCGGCCGAGCCATGTACTGAAGGCAATTGGCCTCGATTATCCCCAGGCGCGCTCGTCGCTGCGGCTCGGCTTCGGTCGCTACACCGACGGCGAAGACCTGGTTTTCGCCTGCAAGCAGATCGATCAGGCTGCCGACCGGCAGGGGAATGTGCCCGGGTGACCATGGTTCGTTTCTTCCGCACTGACGGGACCCTGGACAAAGAAGCGGAAAGTCGGGACGGCGAGCGGCTGCTCGACCTTGCCTGGCGCTCCGATCAGCCGCTCGAAGGGGCGTGCGAGGGGTGTATGGCCTGTTCGACCTGCCACGTCATCGTCGCAGCCGAAGATTTCGAGCGATTGCCCACCGCGAGCGAGGACGAGGAAGATTTGCTCGACCTTGCAAGCCACGTCACACGGACTTCGCGGCTGGCCTGCCAGATTCTCCTCGGCGACGCCCTCGACCGGCTAAGCGTGACGATTCCGGCGGGCGCTGCCAACTGGATGCGCCGCTAACCGCCCGATGGCAGCGGATTGCCGAGACGGGTGTCGGGTTCGTGCTTGCGCTTGTTGCGCTTGTGGCTCGCGCCCTGCGCTGCCGCGAGTTGCAGTTCCAGCTCAGGAAGAGTCAGCCGGCCCGTATGCCCGCGGTCGAGCAGCAGGAAGCGATCGCCGGCGGCGGCTCGGAATTCGGCGGCGGTGATCGAGCGATCGAAGTTGATGTCGGCGGCGGCGACCGGCTGGGGCATGTTGAGCAACGAATAGCGGGCCGCGCCCTGGCCCGCGAAGTCCTGATTGTCGTCGCGTTCGCGATCCTTGCGCCCGCCCGAATCTTCTGGAGGTGGCGGTGCAGCGCCGGCTGGACGCCGGGTCTTCGACATGATCTGGACGTCGGGCGCGATTTCCCATTCGTAATGGATCAGCTCGTCGGGATCCACGGCGCCGTCGCCGCCGGTGTCGAGGGTGACGAAGAAACGCTCGGCATCGGCCCGCATCTCCAGCATCGTAAGTGCGCCGTCGCGGTTGGAGTCCGCCTGAGCGAACCAGTTGGCTAGGGTGTTGTCGGTAACCGAATGGGCGCGGAACGGTTCGCCCATCGGGCTGATGAACGGCGCCCAGGCATGACCGGTGACGACGATGGCGCGTTCGCTTGGCGCAATCGTCGCGGGCGCTTGAGCGAGGATCAGGGCGATCAGCAGTGGCAAAGGCATGGATGAGCTCCGATCGTGTCCAGTCGCCCTCCAGCGCGGCGCGTGAACGCGGGCTTAAAGTGGGGCCGGCGGCTTGTCATGCACCACCGCCTCGCCCATATGCGCCCTCGGAAGTCGGCGGGCGGGGCCGTCGCCAACCTGGTCAGATCCGGAAGGAAGCAGCCACAGTGATTTGGTCCCGGGTCGCCGGCTTCCACCCATGAAACCCCCAGCCTAGCTCAAGCAGCGGAATTCCCGCTTTCGCGTGAATGACGAAAGGGCCTAAACCCGGCCCATGGACGAAGCCGAATCACCTGGCCTGGGCCTCGATCTGCCCGAAGCGCCTCCGGCTGCCACGCCCTATCGAGTCTTGGCCCGCAAATACCGGCCGCAGACGTTCTCTGAGTTGATTGGGCAGGACGCGATGGTCCAGACCCTTGCCAATGCGGTTCGGCGCGACCGAATTGCCCATGCTTTCCTGCTCACCGGGGTGCGCGGGGTTGGGAAGACGTCAACGGCCCGCCTAATTGCGAAAGCGCTAAACTGCGTCGGACCGGACGGGCAGGGAGGACCGACGATCGAGCCGTGCGGTGTGTGCGACCCGTGCCGGGCAATCGCCGAGGGCCGGCATATCGACGTGGTCGAGATGGACGCCGCCAGCCATACCGGGGTCGACGACGTCCGCGAGATCATCGACGCGGTCCGCTACGCCTCGGTCAGCGCGCGCTACAAAATCTACATTATCGACGAAGTTCATATGCTTTCTAAACAAGCTTTCAATGCTTTGCTCAAGACCCTTGAGGAACCCCCGCAACATGTGAAGTTCATTTTCGCGACGACCGAAGTGAATAAGCTACCGGTGACGGTGCTATCGCGATGCCAGCGCTTTGACCTTCGACGAATCCCCGCCGATTTGCTTGCCGCGCATTTCGGTTCGGTGTCGAAGGCGGAAGCGGTCGAGGTCGAGGAAGACGCGCTGGCGATGATTGCCAAGGCGTCAGAAGGCTCGGCGCGCGACGGCTTGTCGATGCTCGACCAGGCGATCGCGCACGGCGCCGGCACTGTCACTGCGGTTCAGGTCCGCAATATGCTTGGGCTGGCCGATCGCGGGCGAATCCGGCGGCTGCTTGAGACCGTTCTTGAGGGCAAGGCGACCGATGCGCTGGACCAGCTCGACGAAGCCCATGACCTCGGGATCGACCCGACGCAATTGCTGCGCGGGCTGATGGAAAGCCTCCACGCCGCGAGCCGGGCCAAGGCCGGCGCCAAAGCCGACGCGCTGCAATCGGTCGAGGAACGCGACAGCGCCGCGGCCATGGCGGAAGCTTTGTCGTGGGGCACAATCCACCGCTTGTGGCAGATGCTGCTCAAGGGGCTGGAGGACGTCGATATCGCGCCCGATCCGCGCGAGGCGGCGGAAATGGCGATCCTGCGTTTGATCCACGCCGCCGATTTGCCCGATCCTTCGACGCTAGTGGAGCGGTTAACCGAGCAGGGCGGGGCGCCGTCGCGGGGGACGGCAAACCCAGCGCCGGCCGGCGCGTTCGGAGCGACCGACGCGCTTCCGGCCAATTTCGCGGCCCTGGTCAAATTGGTTGAGGACAAAGGCAAGTGCATCCTTGCCCAGCAGCTCCACGACCAGGTTGGTCTGGTCCGCTTTGAACCGCCGATCCTGGCATTGAAGCCGCTGCGCCCGCTCGGCACCGAATGGCCGCGAGAGCTTGCCACCTTGCTCAAATCGCTGACTGGGACCGGCTGGCAGGTGACCTTGAGCGACGACAGCGGCGCTCCGTCATTGCTTGACCAGGACAAGATGGCCGAAGAAAAGGTTCGCGCCGAAGTGCTCGCTGATCCATTGGTCGGCGCGGTGACCGCCGCATTCCCCGATGCTGAACTCGAAACCTTTCCAAACCAAGGCCGTTGACATGCCCGACTTCGACGAAATTATGAAAATGGCCGCTAATGCCCAGGCCGAACTGCAAAAAGCGCAGGATACGCTCGAGACGATCGAGGTCGAAGGACAGTCGGGCGGCGGCCTGGTCAAAATCCGCGCCACCGCCAAGGGGCGAATCCTGGCGCTCGACATCGACCAGAGCCTGCTTGCTCCTTCTGAAAAGGACATGGTGGAAGACCTGATCGTCGCCGCGATCAACGACGCCCGAGCCAAGGCTGACATGGCCTCGGCCGAAGAAATGGAGAAAATGTCGTCGACACTGCCGCTGCCGCCGGGGTTCAAGCTACCGTTCTGATGGGTTTGTAAATCGGCGCTTGGTCGATTAAGCGCTCCGTCCACGCCCAACCAATCAATCAAAGGACGTTCGCGACCCCATGGCCGCCCAATATAGCTATGTAATGAAAGGTCTGACCAAGACCTTCCCCGGAGCGCCCAAGCCGGTGCTCAACGGAATCGACCTGCAATTCTATCCCGACGCCAAGATCGGCATCGTCGGCCCCAACGGCAGCGGGAAGTCAACGCTGATGAAGATCATGGCCGGCCGCGACACTGAGTTCGTCGGTGAAGCCTGGCCAGGCGACGGAATTACCGTCGGCTATCTTGAGCAGGAACCCCAGCTCGACCCGACCAAAACGGTCATGGAAAATGTCCGCGACGGAGTCAAGCCGATCGCCGACATGATGGATCGGTTCAATGAAATCAGTACCTTGATGGGCGATCCTCCCGCTGATTCCGACTTCGATGCGCTGATGGCCGAAATGGGTGAATTGCAGGAGAAGATCGACGCCGTCGACGGCTGGACGCTCGACAACCAGCTCGAAATCGCAATGGACGCCTTGCGCTGCCCGCCGGGCGATGTCGGGGTCGAAAATTTGTCAGGCGGCGAAAAACGCCGGGTCGCGCTGACCAAGCTGCTGCTCGAGAAACCCGGCATTTTGTTGCTCGATGAGCCGACCAACCATTTGGACGCCGAGAGTGTGCAATGGCTCGAAAAGCACCTTGTCGATTATCCCGGCAACGTCATTCTCGTTACCCACGACCGCTATTTCCTCGACAATGTCGTCAATTGGATCCTCGAGCTCGATCGCGGCAAATACTTTGTCTACGAAGGCAATTATTCGACCTACCTCGACAAGAAGGCTAAACGACTTCAGCAGGAAGGGCGCGAGGACGAGGGGCGCCAGAAAGCGATCAGCCAGGAACTCGAATGGATTCGGCAAAGCCCAAAGGCGCGACAAACTAAGTCCAAGGCTCGGATCAAGGCCTTCGACGCGCTCGTCATGGCGGCTGAAAAGCGCAGCATCGGCAAAGCCCAGATCGTCATCCAGGTGCCCGAACGGCTCGGCGGCAATGTCATCGAGGCCAATGGCCTGACCAAGGCGTATGGCGACAAATTGCTGTTTGAGGATTTGAGCTTCAATTTGCCGCCAGGGGGCATCGTCGGCGTCATCGGCGCCAATGGCGCTGGCAAGACCACCTTGTTCAAGCTGATCATCGGCAGCGAGACCGCCGACAGCGGCAACGTCAAGATCGGCGACACCGTTCGCCTCGGCTTCGTCGACCAGAGCCGCGACCATCTCAATCCCAAGCACAATGTGTGGGAGGAGATTTCCGGCGGCCACGAGCTGATGACCATCGGCAAACAGGAGATGCAGACTCGGGCCTATGTCGGCGCGTTCAACTTCAAGGGCGTCGACCAGCAGAAGAAGGTCGGCCAGCTATCGGGCGGCGAGCGCAACCGGGTTCACCTTGCCAAGATGCTCAAGGAGGGCGGCAATGTGTTGTTGCTCGATGAGCCGACCAACGACCTCGATGTCGAAACCCTGCGTGCGCTCGAAGAAGCGCTCGAGAATTTCGCCGGCTGTGCGGTGATCATCAGCCACGACCGCTTCTTCCTCGACCGCCTGTGCACCCACATTCTGGCGTTCGAAGGCGAAAGCCAGGTCGAATGGTTTGAAGGCAATTTCGAAGCATATGAGGAAGACAAGCGCCGACGCCTCGGCCCCGAAGCAGACCGGCCGCACCGGATGACATACAAGAAACTGACGCGGTAGCGGGGGTCGGTCTTTCGAGACCTAACCATCAGTGAACGGTGTCGGGATCCGCTTCGGTGTGGGCGATTCGTCGCGCTCGGCTTTCATCGACGCTCCAGGCGCCGGGACCGGCGGCGGCGATGAACAGGAAGATGAAGCAGAACAGGATCGCCGCGTCGCCGCCATTTTCGGCTGGAAAGGTCGATTTGGTGGCGTGAAACATCCAGTACGCGACCGCCATCTCGCCCGCCATGATCAGCGCCGCCGGTCTGGTGAGAAAGCCGATCAGGACGAGCAGTCCACCGACCAGTTCGATCACGGCGCCGATCCACAGCAGCGAGCCCATTGCTGGAAGCGCACCCATGGGGAAGGGCGGGAAGCCGAACAGTTTGGACAAACCATGTTCGATGAACAGCAAGGCGGCGACAATTCGCAGCAGCCCTTGAGCCTGCGGTGCGTAGCGGTCCCAATCCATAGCCATCCTCCCGTTGATGACTGGACGCTGACCCGGCGCGCCCGGTCTGTCAACGAAAACGGCGCCGCAACCCCGGGGGATCGCGACGCCGCCTTATCCCCTCCTAGGGGAAGCGGTGAAAACGCTTAAAGTTTGACGTCAGCCTGATGGTCTTTCTGGAGCTTTTTGCCGGGGTCGATATCGAATGCCCATTTCAGCGCGGTGGCTTTCAGCGTTCCAAGGCCGTCCGATTCCCACAGTTCGGCGCGGATCGCGTCGAACTTGATCAGCAGCAAATTGGGATCGTCCTTGCCATCCTTGTACCAGGCGTCGACGAACGGGTTCCACAAGCGCTCGATGACTGCGCGGTCGGTCGATTCTTTAAGAGTCCCGTGAATGCTTGCGAACAGGCCATGACTCTTGGACACGAAGGCCGCGATCGCGCGTGCGCCGGGCTTGAGGTCTTGGCCGATCCCTTCGTTCTTCGAGGCAAAGAAATAGATCGGGCCGCCGTCTTCCTCGTCGGAGCCTTCTGGGAGGTCGACCTGGGCGGTCATTGGTCGGGTGCGGTCATCGTCGACGCCGTGCAGTCCGAGCATCAGCGTTCGGTCGTCCTGCAATTCTTTCCAGAACGTCCTTTTTAAACGGGTTTCGGTGCTGTCGTCGTTGCCGAACATGGCGTCGCGTCTCCTCGGGTGGCGGGGTCAAGGGATAACGGAGCGGGGAGGGGCCGGTTCCCCATTCCGCGCCGCGAGGCGACTAGCGCAGCCGCTTGACCAACAGCCGATCGTCTTCGCCCGCCTTGACCTCGAAATTCGGCACCGCCTTGATCAGGTCGGAAAGGCGGGTGAAACCGTAATTGCGCGCCGAGAAGCTCGACACCGCTTTGGCCCGCTGGCCAAGCTCACTGAGCGAGGTAAAGCCTTCCTCATTGCGCTTCGACGCCTTGTAGGCGGCGCCGAGCACTTGTAGCAATTCGGTATCCACCGGGCGCTGCCCAGCGTGGACCGCCGGTTGCTCGAGCGCCCCGTTATCCTCGCTCATAGCCAGTGCGCCAACATCGATGAAGCGCGTACAGGCCTGCTGAAAGCTGATCGGGGTTTTGGCGGTGCCGAAGCCGTAAACGTCGAGGCCGTCCTCGCGCAGCCGCTGAACGAGTGGCAGGAAATCGCTGTCGCTCGACATGATCCCGAAACCCGCGACATTGCCGCGATAGAGCAAGTCAATGGCATCAATGGTCATGCGCATGTCGGTCGCGCTCTTGCCCTTGACGACATCGAATTGCTGCATCGGTACGATCGAATGCTTGCCGGTAAGATTGCCCCAGCTCTTGAGGCTGGGCTTGGCCCAATTACCGTAAGCGCGGCGAATGTTGATTGTGCCCAGTTCGCCAAGGACGAGCAGGACTTCGTCGAGATGCTCGGGCGACGCATTGTCGGCGTCGATCAGCAGCGCGATATTGGCGTCTTGTTCGATATTTCGCTCACGCATGCCGATTCCTTTGCGCCTTTGCGCTGTCTAGCGCGCTGTTGCCGATTGGCCAGCCTTGGCTTGAATACGGTGCAAATCACCCGATTGCGTGGTCGGTTCGGGAACGAAATGCCCAGTTGCGCACTGTAGCGCTAGACAGAGGGCGTGTAGGAAGGGACAAAATCACAATGAAAACTATTGCACTTGCGGCTGCACTCGCCAGCGTTTCGCTGGCAGGATGCGCGACATATCCGAACCAATATGGCCAGGATCCTTATTACAACAATGGCTACAATCAGGGCTACAATCAGCCCAATAACAATGGCCAACTTGGCAACGCTGCAACCGGCGCCGCGGTCGGCGCGGTCGGTGGAGCTGTTGCCGGCGCGATTATTCCGGGCGTCAGTACTGTCGGTGGCGCAATTGCCGGCGCAGTGCTCGGCGGAGTCTTGGGCGCGGTCGTCAATAATCGGCAATATTACCGCGATACCCGCGGCTATTGCTATTACGTCGATCAGTCCGGCCAGCCGCACTACGACTATAACACTCGCTGCTAGGAACCTTCGGTCCTTGCGGCCGCGTTGCTGGTAACGATTGGAGACGCTAGGCGGGGCGGAAGACATCTTCCGCCTCGTCGAGCATGTAAAGCCGCCCTTCAGCGATCGAGAAATGGCCGCCGTGGAGTGCCAGACTGCCCGCGGCTTCGCGCTCGGCGACCCAAGGGAA
>JBDSRE010000168.1:0-4533 GCA_039929465.1 Sphingomicrobium sp.
TCGCGGTCGTGATCCTGATCATTGTCGTCTTGGTATTGCTATTCCTGTTCCGCGGCCAGCTTGGTCTCGGTGGCGGCGACACCACCAAGGTCGAAGTTCCGGACAAAATCGACATCAACGTCAATTAATCGCGGAGGCGCTCAGCCTCCGTCGCTCAGTTGGGCGCGGTTTCAGCGGGAGCCGCGCCCGTTTGAGTTTCGGGCGCGCACCCACTAATCGGTGCGGCAATGGATAGAATGTTAGACTATTTCAGCGGCTTCGGCGGGCATTTCGAGAGCGAAGCTGTGCCGGGCGGCCTGCCCAAGGGCCGCAATAGCCCGCAGCGCCCCGCTTTCGGGCTATATGCCGAGCAATTGTCGGGCAGCGCCTTTACCGCTCCGAGGAATGAAAATCGGCGTTCGTGGCTCTATCGCCTGCGCCCGACCGCCGACCACCGTCCGTTCGAGCACTATCAGGGCGCACGTCTGTTCGCTCCGGGAACGGTCGATCAGCTACTGCCGCCGAACCGCCTGCGTTGGGATCCGCCGGGCGATCTGCCTGAGGGCTGCGATTTCGTCGACGGCATCGTCACCATGCTCGCCAATCGCGACCCCGCCGACCTCGAGGGCGTGGCGCTTCACCTTTATCGAGTGACCCGGTCAATGCAGCATCGGGTGCTGGTCGATGCCGATGGCGAGCTACTTATCGTGCCGCAAACTGGAACGCTGTCGATCTTCACCGAACTTGGGAAGATGGAGGTTGCGCCGGGATCCATCGCAATCATCCCCAGGGGAATCAAATTCCGGGTTTCGGTCGAGTGCGATTCGCGCGGTTACATTGCCGAGAATCACGGTCTTCCACTGCGCCTGCCCGAGCTTGGGCCGATCGGCGCCAACGGACTCGCCAACCCGCGCGACTTCGAGACTCCGATGGCGGCGTTCGAGGACGTCGATGACCCGACCGAGGTAGTTCAGAAATATCTCGGCAGCCTGTGGACCACCAGGCTCGACCACAGCCCGCTCGACGTGGTTGCCTGGCACGGCAATTATGCGCCCTGCCGCTACGATCTGGCACGGTTCAACGCCATCGGAAGCGTCAGCTTCGACCATCCCGACCCGTCGATCTTCACCGTCCTCACCAGCCCAAGCAATGTCCCGGGCCGCGCCAATGCCGATTTCGTCATCTTTCCGCCGCGCTGGATGGTCGCCGAGGATACCTTTCGCCCGCCGTGGTTCCACCGCAATATCATGAGCGAGGCGATGGGCCTGATCCACGGCGATTATGACGCCAAGGCCGACGGTTTCGCGCCCGGCGGACTAAGTCTCCACAATATGATGAGCGGTCACGGCCCCGACGTGGCCAGCTGGAAAGGGGCGAGCAACGCCGAATTGAAGCCGCACAAGATCGACGGCACCCTGGCGTTCATGATCGAAAGCTGCTGGCCGTATCGCCTGACCCGCTTCGCGCTTGAGTGCGCGCAAAGCGATTATGATTCGGCCTGGACTGGTTTTCCAAAGGCGAAGCTACCGTGATCGAGATCGACGAGACCAATGATCCCAAGGCGAGAAGCTGGGTTATAAGCGCCAACACCGGTGGTGATTTCCCGATCCAGAACCTGCCCCTGGGCATTTTTTCCGAGGCCAAGGGGCTACGCCGACCAGGCGTCGCGATCGGCGATTATATCCTTGATCTGCCGGCGATTGCCGAGGGCGGGCTGCTCGACGGCGACTGGATCGACGACCTCGCCCAGCCGGTGCTCAATGCCTTCCTCGCGCGCGGCCATCGCGCCCAAGGCGAGCTTCGGCAGAGGCTCACCGAACTGTTGTCAGACGAGCGCTACCGCGACGATGTCGAAGTTCATCTGATCGGCCAAAGCGAAGTCCATATGCACTTGCCGTGCATGGTCGGCGACTACACCGATTTCTACGTCGGGATTCATCACGCGAACAATATCGGCAAGCAGTTCCGGCCCGGCAATCCGCTCCTGCCAAATTACAAATACGTGCCAATCGGCTATCACGGGCGGGCAAGTTCGATCCGCGCCACCGGCGAACCGGTCATCCGTCCCAATGGCCAGCGCAAGGCGCCCGATGTCGAAGTGCCTGAATATGGCCCCAGCCGACGCCTCGATTATGAACTTGAGCTCGGGCTGTGGATCGGCCGGGGTAATGAGCTTGGCCAGCCGATCCGGATCGGCGAAGCGGGCGAGCATATCGCGGGGTATTGCCTGCTCAACGACTGGTCGGCGCGCGACCTTCAGGCGTGGGAATATCAGCCGCTCGGGCCATTCCTGGCCAAGAACTTCCTCAGCACCGTCTCGCCCTGGGTGGTTAGCGCGCAGGCGCTTGCGTCGTTCCGCACGGCGATGCCGAAACGTCCCGAGGGCGACCCCGATCCGTTACCGTATCTCGACGATCCCGACGACCGCGCATTGGGCGCGCTTGCGATCCAGCTCGAGGTCACACTGACCACCGCAACGATGCGCGCCGCGGGACTCGATCCCCACGTCCTCTCCCGCGGTTCGGCCGATTCGGCGATGTACTGGAGCGCCGGCCAGATCGTTACCCACCACAGCGCCAATGGTTGCAACCTACAGCCCGGCGACCTCATCGGCACCGGCACCTTGTCGATCGACAGCGAGAGCGGACTCGGCTCACTGATGGAAATCAGCCAGGGCGAAAAAGTCCCGCTGAGCTTAGCCAATGGCGAAACGCGCGGCTTCCTCGAGGATGGCGATGAAATTGTTATGCGCGCCTGGTGCGAAGGGGAGGGCGCGGCGCGGATTGGCTTTGGCGAATGCGTCGGTCGGGTGGTTGAGTCACCGCCGGTCTAGGCAAGCACTGCAAGGATAGTTCCAAGCCACTAGGTTCGCGGCTGCGCTCGCTAGATGTTGCCGTCGCTTCCGATGCCGCTTTCGACCCGCCGGTTGAAGACGCTCGCGGCATTGCCGCCAGTGCCGCCGTTCCAGCGCCGCTTGTGGTCCAGACGGGTTTCGCGTTCTATTGGGCCGACATGGCTACTTCCGCACCTGCACCGCGCGTTCCATTCCCGGTCCTCCCGGGGCTAGCGCTGTGCGTCGCGCTGGCGTTGGCCGCGCTCGTCCTTCAGCGCATTGAGCAAGCGCTTATCGGTCGCGCCTGGCTCGAGGCGCTGGTGATCGCCATTCTCCTGGGCACCGTCGTCAGGACGGCGTGGACTCCTAGCGAGCGCTGGCGGCCCGGCGTGAATTTCAGCGCCAAGTTTTTGCTCGAAGTCGCGGTGGTCCTGCTCGGTGCTGCGCTCAGCGCGCAGGCGGTGGCTGCAGCCGGTCTCGCGCTAATCCTCGGGATCCTTGCAGTGGTCGCAGCGGCGTTGGCGGCGAGCTACGGCCTCGGCCGGCTGTTCGGCCTGCCGCGAAAAATGGCGGTGCTGATCGCCTGCGGCAATTCGATCTGCGGCAATTCGGCGATCGCCGCGGTGGCGCCGGTGATCGGCGCCGACGGCAAGGATGTCGCTTCCTCGATCGCCTTTACCGCAGTGCTCGGGGTGGTCGTCGTGCTGATGCTCCCGCTGATCGGAATGTCGCTAGCGCTGACTGAGCAGTCCTACGGCCTCCTCGCCGGGCTGACTGTCTACGCCGTCCCGCAAGTGCTCGCAGCGACCCTCCCGGTCGGCGCGCTCGCGGTGCAGGTCGGGACTCTGGTCAAGCTGGTGCGCGTACTCATGCTCGGGCCGGTGGTCCTGGCCCTGTCGCTGCTAGCACCGGCACTGCGCGATGAGACCGCTGAGGCCGCCGGCCAGGTGACCGCAGGGAATAGCCCGCGCCCCGGCCGCCCGCCACTGCACAAACTGGTGCCGTGGTTTATCATCGGCTTCATCCTTCTTGCCGGCGCGCGGTCGTTTGGACTCATCCCGCAGGCGCTTCTTCAGCCGCTCGCCACCGTCGCATCGTGGCTGACCATCCTCGCCATGGCCGCGCTTGGCTTAGGTGTCGATATGCGCGCGGTCGCCAAGGCGGGTCCCCGAGTAACATTGGTGGTGACTCTGTCGCTGCTCGCCTTGGCGGCGATGGCCCTGGCGCTCATCCACGCACTAAATTTCCGCTAATCGCGCGAACTGAAATGTGGTGCCGCTTGGGGGACTCGAACCTGTGACCCCCGCATTACGAAGGCTAGGGTAGGTTTCGGGAAAAGCGTTATCAGTCAATAGCTTAACCGCCCAGACAACGCTGCTTGATGGCGTTACCCAGCGACCACCCAAAGTGGCCGAAGGGGGCAAAACGGGGGTTTGCCTAGTAGAAGCACTTTGGCTCAGTCGCCGCGGGAAAAGTGACCCCGTGCGGACCCACCGGCCGATGTTCCCTAGTGTAGATTATGGGTGGAAAGGGGACGTTCGTGATTGTGCGAAAACTCGGCGGAGACGAAGATTCTGAATCGTGGTTCCCGCAGATATTCATAGTTCGGCGGATGGATCGTCGCTGTGCCGAATTTCAATGGCGGCGCCAGCGTCAGTTCGACAATCGTCAACAACGCGCGGGTTTCCGCCCGCACCGCTGCAGCTTAGGCAATCACCCAA
>JBDSRE010000169.1:0-3028 GCA_039929465.1 Sphingomicrobium sp.
GAATAATCAACCGCATTGACCCCGATATAGAGGTCGCGAGCGCCGCTCGACTCAGCCAAACCGAGCGCGAGACTGAGGAAAATGGTGTTGCGCGCGGGGACGTAGGTGACCGGGATGCCTGCACCGCCGCCATCCTTTGGAACCGCGATATCATCGGTCAGCGCCGATCCGCCAAAAGCGCGCAGGTCGAGCTTGAGCACGACGTGGCGCCGGGCGAGCTGGGCCGCAATCGTCGCCGCCGATTTCAGCTCGATCCGGTGGCGCTGGCCGTAATCGACCGTCAGAGCGATGACCTCGAACCCCGTCTCGAGCGCCAGACCTGCGCAAACCATCGAATCGAGCCCGCCCGACAGCAGCACGACCGCCGCCTTGCTCACAATTTCACACCCAGCCGCGGCGCCGCCCAGAACATCAATGCGTAAAGCAAGACGGTGACCGCGATCGCGGCCGCCATGGTGGCGGCGAAACTCCAGCCTGAGCGAATTAACCAAGGAATGATGACGAACATCGGCATCGACGGGAGGAAGAACCAGAATGTGCTTCCAGCGAGCGCGGCGACCTTGGCGCTGTCGCCACTGTCGACGTACAGCCAGGTCATCGCCAACAGCGAGACCAAAGGCAGCGAGGCGACGAGGCCGCCCCAGCCGGGGTAGCGACGCGCGATCTCCGACACCGTGGCGACAATCGCGCCCGACAATAAGGCCTTGAGGATGAAGTAGACCATATCGCGCCCTCTAATCATTCGGGCGTGAGAAAAGAAGAGCCGCCGGTCGCTGACGAACGGCGGCCCAGGGATCGGGCGTGCTCGTCCGATCGGGAGGAAAGCGCCCCATATCCTCGGATACAGGCGCAGCTCTAATCCCTAATGGTACAACACCGTCTTAACGACGTTTGGACGACTCCGCTGCGCCGCCGCATTCGCCGACACGGTGCGCCTGCAGGACATAGGCATACGGCCCGCCGTCAGCGATGCCCTGGACATCGACCCGAAGCGAGCGCGGCGTAACCTGTTTGATGCTTGACTGGCCGAACCCTTCGCCCGAACATTTGAAGCTTACGCGAAGTTCGTCACCCGAATCGCCAAGCACAAGATGGGAACACCCCGCTGCCTGATGTTCGATGAACGCCAAGTCGACCGGATCGGCGATGCACTGCCTGACCGGCGATTTGGTCCCCGGCATCCCATTGAGCTCCCACAGGCCGCCGGCAACGCCGTCAAGCGCCTTGGACGATTGCGCAGCCCAGCCGGCGCTGGCGACGCTCAGTGCGACGATAAACGCGCCAGCTGCAGCCGCGATCATCAACTTTTGTCGGTTCATGGACATTCCGATAGCAAGATTGGGATTAACGAAGCAATACTCAAGACCAATACTCCGGCCCAACACTCAAACCCCGTCGGCAAATTCTCCCGGCGCGATGGCGAAGCTCGATGAGCAAAATTCGCAATCAACCGTGATCATGCCGTTCTCGCCGACCATCGCGTGGCGCTCGTCGGCAGGGAATTTGGCAATTACCGAGCGCACATACTCGGGATCGCAGCGACAGCCGCGGCTGAGCTTGACCGCGCCGAACGTGCGCACTTCATCTTCTTCGTGGAACAGCCGCCAGATGAGGTCGCTGAGCGGAAGCGCGGGATCGGTAAGCTCCTCCGCTTTGACCGAGCCCGCGAGCACCGCGACGTGCGGCCAGTCGGGATGGTCGAGCCGGGTGTGGAGCCGATCGCGCCCCTCCTCGCCTTCGGGCAGATGCTGGAACAGCAGCCCGCCCCCGACCCAATGGCCGTCGCGCTTCTCGGCCGCGAGCCGAACAATGCTCGGGATCTGCTCCGACTGGGCGAAGAAATTCTGCGCCGCCTGGGCCAGGCTGTCGCCTTCCAGCGGAACGATCCCCTGATAGCGCTCGGAAATGGTCGAATGGTCGAAAGTCACCGCCAGATAGCCCTTTCCGAACAGCGCGAACAGCGAGGGATTGGGCCCGGCTTCGGCGAGCCGCTGGAGGTCGTGGCGGACCTAGCCGCGCAGCTCGCCATTGAGATAATCGCAGACCAATAGGTCGATCAGCCCGTTCTCGGTCTGCGCCTGAAGGGTCACCTGCCCCGCCGCCTCCTTTAAAAGCGACCCGAACAAAGCGGCCAGCACCAGCGCTTCGGCCAGCAGCCGCTCGATCGGAGGGGGATATTTGTGGCTCGACAGGATGGCGTCGATCGCCGGTCCCAGGCGCACTACCCGCCCGCGCGCATGACGCGCCGGAATCGCCACTCCAAGCGCGGCGTCGATGGGCTGTGGGGTATCGGCCATGGGGGAGTAGATAGGGTCGCTCAACCGGACCGACAACTAACGCTCACGCCGCCTCGGCCGGCACCTCATAGTCGGCCGCGGCCGTCGACAGTAGGTCGACGAATTCGCGGATGTGCGCTTCCTCGATCACCAACGGCGGGAGGACACGAACGACATTGTCGCCAGCCGCCACCATCAGCAGGCCCCGGGTCCGCAAGTAGGTCACGAACGCGCGGCTGTCGGTCTTCATCTTGATGCCCAGCATCAGCCCGAGCCCGCGCACGCTGTCGAACAGATGGTCGTGATTGGGGATCATCTGCTCGAGCGCCGAGCGCAGCCGCTCGCCCTTGCTCCGCACTCCCTCAAGAAATTCGTCATTGGCGACAATGTCGAACACCGCCTGTCCTGCCGCCATCGCCAGCGGGTTTCCGCCATAGGTCGAGCCGTGGGTGCCGACAACCATGCCGCGCGCCGCTTTCTCGGTCGCGAGGCAGGCGCCCAAGGGGAAGCCGCCGCCAATGCCCTTGGCGCTGGCCATGATGTCGGGCGTCACGCCATAATATTCGTAAGCGTACAGATAGCCGGTGCGTGCGACCCCGCACTGGACCTCGTCGAACACCAGCATCAGATCCTTCTCGTCGCAGACCTTGCGCAGTCCGTGGATGAATTCCTTCGACGCCGGGCGGATGCCGCCCTCGCCCTGGACCGGCTCGAGCAGGAATCCGGCCGTGTTATCGTCGACCGCCGCAAGC
>JBDSRE010000170.1:0-3029 GCA_039929465.1 Sphingomicrobium sp.
AAAAGCCTGCCACCTAGGCCGCGCCTTCGCCAAGAAGCGGGTGTAGCTCAGTTGGTTAGAGCGCCGGCCTGTCACGCCGGAGGTCGCGGGTTCAAGTCCCGTCACTCGCGCCACTTTTCACGCATGGGCCAAGGGACTAGACCCCTTGACCATGGGCGCCGATCAATCCGCTTATAGCCTCCTCGGGCTTCAACCGGGCGCCGATGCAGCGGCGGTCGAGCGCGCCTACAAAACGCTGATCAAGGAGCATCACCCGGACCGTGCCGGCGGGGATTCAGCGCGCGCCGCCGAGATTAACCGGGCTTATCGCGAGCTTCGTTCAAGCCTCAACATGAGGGATGATTTCTCGCTTCACCCACCGGCGCCTCCGCGGCGCAAGGTGGGCTGGTCGCGAACGGTATGGGCAGCGGCCCTGGTGCTGTTGTTCGCAAGTGCCGCGATCAGCCTCTCCCTGCTTGCTCCAGCGGATGTCCGGGGCCTTGCGGCAAGTCCGTCCCCGGCGCTCGACCACTCGATCTCAAGGGCTGAAGTGATGGGTCAGCCGCTCACCATCTCAATGATTGACGAGGCGGTGCTCAAGGCGGTCCGGCTGTCGAGGACTGCCGACGAAATGGCGCTCGCCGCCGAAAGCCGCAAATGTCACCGCGGGCTTCGTAACTCCCCGGCGCTTGGGCAGTTCGACCGCTGCGCCGCTTTCGACGATGCGGTGATCCGTCTTCAGGATCGCGATCCGTGGCGCGACAAGGGTGCGTTCAGCGAGATTGCGGTGACCGGTCGACTGTTCAGTGCCGCGGCGCCCTTGTCAGGAGACTATTTGGCGACTGACAGCCGCTTGCGGCAGATCAAGGTTCGAGTGGAATTGCTGCTGACTTCGCCGGAAAGGTAGAACTAGCGCTGCACCGCGACCGCGCCGCTGGCGCCACCGATGCCGGTTGCAGTACCGCTGCCTGTGGGCTTGGCGGGTGGTGGTGGCGCGGCCTTGCCGAGCGGCTGTTCGGCAGAACCGGCGCTATCGTTGGAGAGCGTCCAGCGCAAATTGTCTGACGCCCGGAACGTCTCGCCATAATCCTTGTGCACTGCCTCGTCGGCGGCCTTGCGAGCGGTCTGGCTGAAACGCAGCTCGACGCGCTTGTCCCCGCGCATCGATGGCGCCAGTTCGATTGCTTCGACCCCCGGAAGCTGTTCGACCGCGGCCTCTGCCGAAATTACGGCGACCGTTTCCGAATCATCGCGCTCGACCGCAAGGGCGGCGAGGCGAAGTCCCTGGGCGCTGGCCTCGTGCGCTGAATATTTCTGAACGAAGGCCTGGGGAAGGCCCCAGCCGCCGCGCCAGTGATAGAATAGATGCGCGCCCACAACCGCATTCTTGGCCAATGACGAAGCCCAGTAAGGGACGACATAATTGGCGTGATAATGGGTCGCCCAGCCAACCGGCGCGTAAACCTGACCCTTAAGCGCGGCCTCGGCCACAGACTTGGCCCGCCGCCATCCTGAGGCATCGGGCTGGCGCGCGAGCGAGCCATCGCAGGTGAAGCTGAACTGGCAGCCGGTGGCGCGGGTCGACCCTTGGTAGACGACTCCGCAGACACTGGCCGGGAAGGCGGGGTGGCGGACCCGGTTGAGAACCACCTGAGCAACCGCCTGCTCGCCTGCTTCGCCCTCGCTAGCAGCCTCATAATACGCCGCGCTTGCAAGGCATTCGACCGCTTGCGCACGGCCCGCGCTAGCGCCCGTCATCCTGAATGCCGTCGCCGGCGGATTCGGACCGGAGGCAAGCGGAATTTCCTTGTTGACGGTAAGTGCAGCCTCGGGAGCAATGGCCTGAACCGCCATCGACGGCGGGGCCGGCGGTGCTACTTGAGCCGCTACGGGGCCGCTGGCGAAGCCCTGAGCGGCGCCGATTATGGTCCCGAACAGGATTGCTGCACCGAGCGCAGGACCCATCGAGTCACGGGTCAACGCAATCCGCGGCAGGTTCGGCATCATCCCCGCGAACGGGTGGCGTTTAAGAGTGATAGCGTTCATCGTGCTGATATAGTCAGATAAGACACATGGTCTTCGGCTTCAACCGATTCGGTCAGTCTTTCGAACTGGCGGTCAAGGCACCCGTCTGAGACCAGCGAATTAGCGGTTTTAGCGGAATAATCCACGCTAGTCCCATGATTAGATAGAATAAAGTTTGGACAAATACAGGCCAGTGCCAGACGAACTGCGCCAGACTTGCGACCAATACCGCCCACAAGACGATGAACGACACGATCAGCACCGCGCCGATCAATTTTCGCGCTGACGGAGAGAGCGGGAGCACGCTCAAGCGAACCACTCGAGCCCGTCGGGCGAGGCGAAGCCGTCGAGCGGCACGTCCCATTCGTCGGCGGGAATGGTCTTGTCGAGGCGTTGAATCGACCAGCCGATACCGACCAGCCTGGCGCCATCCTTGCGCAGCCGTGCAAGCGCGCGGTCGTAATGGCCTTTGCCCCGACCAAGGCGCGTGCCGCGGCCGTCGACGGCGATCAATGGCACAAGGATAAGGTCGGGCTCGACGATCGGGGCGCTCGGTTTCGGCTGAAGGATTCCGAAAGGACCGCTGTCGGCCGGATCGCCGGCGCGAAAGTCGAACGGCTTGGCCGGATTGGCGAAGGCCGGGAAGGAGACGATTGCGCCAACCGAGCGCGCTTCCTCCATCGTCGCCGAAACACTGATTTCGCTGCCGATCGCGGCATAGCCGCCGACCACCGTTGCTCCGGCACAAAGGGCGGTCAGGCGCCGCGCCAGCTTGCCCTCGAGTCGAGCGCGCTGGGCATCGCTAAGCGTTTCGACATAGGCCTTGCGCGCGTTCAGCGCGGCGTGGCGCAGGCTGTCCTTGGACACAATCGGCATCGGCTGCTCGGGACCGGGCGGGAAGGGGGGTGACGGGACCACCGTGGCCGTTTGCCGGAAATCCTCTGACGCCACAAACGTCAGGTGGGCGCCGTGTGTGCCGGACCAGGATCCAACCAGGGACAGCTCCCTAGGATATTTAATCGCCT
>JBDSRE010000171.1:0-7073 GCA_039929465.1 Sphingomicrobium sp.
CCGAGCAGTGCGAGGTCGGCGCGGATGAGATCGAGCATCGCCGCGATTCCCCGGTCGCGGAACAAGGACAGCCAATCGGCCTCAGGCGCGCTGGCGTATTGATCGCCATATTCGGCGGCGAGTGCGAGTCCCACCGGGACCAGATAATCGCCGGGATAAAAGCCTTCGGGAATGGCACCGATGTCCTCGCCCAGCGCTTCGCGATACCTAAGGTGCACCGAGCGCGCGAGCGTATCGACCTGAGCGCCGGCGTCATTGACATAATATTCCTTGGTCACGCGGAATCCGGCGGCTTCAAGCAATCGCGCCAAGCTGTCGCCGACCACCGCGCCGCGGCAGTGGCCCATGTGCAGCGGCCCGGTCGGATTGGCCGAAACATATTCGACATTGACCCGCTCGCCTTTGCCGATGGCCGAGCGGCCGTAGGTCGCGCCCTGGGCAAGGATTGTCCGAAGCTCGTCGCGCAGCGCGTCGGCGGTGAGACGAATGTTGATAAAGCCGGGCCCTGCGATCTCGGCCACGGCGATGGTCGGAATGGCTTCAAGCAGGGGCGTGATCGCTTCGGCCAGCGCGCGCGGGTTGGTCCCGGCTGCCTTGGCCAGAACCATCGCTGCATTGGTCGAAAGGTCGCCATGCGCGGCATCGCGCGGCGGTTCGACCGTCACGTTCTTGCGTTCGATCCCGCTCGGCAACGTACCCGCCTCGACCAACTGATCGAGCAGGCCGTCGAGAAGCGCAGCATATTGGGCATAAAGGCTCAAGTTGGCGTCCAAGCAGCAAGGGAGCGAGAGTCCTAGCTGGAGCGCTTGGCGCCGTCCATTGTCAGCGGTGGCGGAGGGTGAGCACGCGCCGGCTGCGGCCCTCGACGGTGCCGAGCTGGGGCAAGGTCCGGTCCTCAACCATCGCCAGTTGGGGCGCACCCGCAGCCAGTGCAGCCAGAATCCGATCGGTCGGATAGACCCAGTTGAGCGCCTTGACGCGTTTCAAACGAGGCCCGCCGACATAAATGATGTGCGCGGTGCATGTCCCGCTCATCAGCGACCCAAGCCGGCGGAAATATTCGGGCAATTCGTCGGGCGGGACATGTTGCAGCACGGCGCTCGAGAAGATGAACTCCGGGCGCCACGCGGCGGTTTTCGACAGGGTCTCCGGCGTGATCGTCAGCAGGCGCGGCGCCTTGGCGGCGATCAGCGTCGGGTCGATCAAGGCGAGCCCCTGATTAATGAAGGTGTCGACCACGTCCATCCCGCAATAATGACCCGGTTCGAGATAGCGCATCGCGTGCTGGCCGAGGCGCAGCGAGCCGCAGCCATAATCGACGCACTTCATGCTTGGGGTCAGCCCGAAGCCGACGACAGTTTCCCAGATGTCGAGCGCGCGGGCGGCGAAATCGTCCGCAGCCCACTCGACCGTTGCACCATGATCTTTGACCTTGCCGCGTCCGCCCAATGTGTAATGGCCCCGGCCCTGTTCCAGCAGTGCGACAGTCTTTGCGGCATAATAATCGCCGAACGTGCCGCCCGGGTTGAGCTTTTGCCAGGCGCGAAAACGACGGTCGCTGATACGGTTCGCGAGCGCCTCGATGACCGGCAATTCCCGCAGCTTGCGTTTGATCCGGCTTGGTAGCTTGCGCAGTTTCATCGCTAAAACCGGTCGGCGGGCAGGTTGACTGGGCCGACCAGCTCCTCATGCCGACGGAGCGCGAAACGGTCGGTCATGCCGGCGATGAAATCGCCAATGCCGCGCAGCCGCCCGCTTTCGCCCGCGCTCGCCCAGCCCTCGGGGAGCAGCGTCGGATCGGCACGATAAGCGGCGGCAAGATTGGCGATGACGCGCTCGGCCTCGGTGCGCACCGCTTCAAGTTCGAAGGCGCCGTAGAGCCGCTTGTAGAGAAACGTCTTGAGCGCCTTTTCCTCGGCGGCCATTGCTGTCGAGAAACCCGCCAATTGGCGGCCCGCAGCACGCACCTCGTCGATCGTCGCGACCCCGCTGTCCCTCACTCGCCGAGCGGTCTCGATTAGGACATCGGCAACCATCGATCCAATCATGTCGCGCACCAGCACACGCTGCAATCGTCCGCGGTCAGCGCCGGGATGGCGTTTCTGGATCGCCCGCCAATGGCGCTCAACCAGCGGCACTTGGGTGAGTTCGTCCAGATCGAGGATGCCCGAGCGAAGTCCGTCGTCGATATCGTGATTGTCATAGGCAATGTCGTCGGCGATTGCCGCGACCTGCGCTTCAATGCCTGGCCACTGGTCGAGTTCGAGCGGCCAGTCGCGGTTCGCTTCGGCCAGCGCCCAGCCCGGCGCCGCGATCGGCCCATTGTGTTTGGCCAGCCCTTCCAGCGCTTCCCAGCTCAGATTGAGGCCGTCGATCCCGACATAAGGCGTTTCCAGCCGGGTGACGATGCGCAAGGTGTGGGCATTGTGGTCGAACCCGCCGGAATCGGCGAGCGCGGCGTCGAGCGCAGCCTCCCCGCCGTGGCCGAAAGGCGGGTGGCCAAGATCGTGGGCAAGGCACAAGGCCTCGGTCAAATCCTCGTTGAGACCCAATGCACGGGCAATGGTTCGACCGATCTGCGCGACTTCGAGGCTGTGGGTCAGTCGCACTCGGAAATGATCGCCGTCAGGGGCGACGAACACCTGGGTCTTGTGTCGAAGTCGGCGAAAGGCGATCGAGTGGATGATTCGATCGCGGTCGCGCTGGAAGACATCGCGCGGCCCGCTCGGGCCGTCATCGAATAATTGATGGAATCGGCCGCGTGACTGCGCCGGCTGCGCGCCAATCCCGGCGGGAAGCCTCAGTTTGTTCCCAATGGGACGATCAGGTCGCTTTCGGAATTGCTCCACTTGAAGGCGTTCACATTCACCATTTCGAGGTCGGCTGCAAACGTATCGGCATCGGACGCGCTATGGAACGGGCCGATCAGCAGCCGCGACCGGTCGGCGGTACTCGCGACATAGCCGTGAATGCCGTCGAACAATTCCTCGTTGCTCGACTTCATCCGGTCGAACTGGCTGTTGAGCGCCTCGCTGGTCGAAGCCGTGCCGAGCTGAAGCCAGATTTTTCGCGCCGAGGCGCTGCTCTTCTGATTATTCGGCGCGTTTTTCGCAACCGAAGCCAGCTGCTGCACGGCTTGCGTTTGATGAGGCGGGGGCGGAGCGGCAATTGCCATGGATTTCGGCACCGGTGCCGGCGGCAACGTCGCCGAGGCAAAAGCATGTCCGCTGTCTCCCGAATCGGGGAACAAGCCGAGGTTGACCGCGGCGGCCTTTTGACCCGCGCTGAGGCTGCCGAGGCGGGCGATGAACGGCGCCAGACTGGCCGAGCTTCCTGGCATCGCCAAATCGATCGCCATTCGGGCGCCGGCGGAATCGCCGCTTAGCGCAAGAACGAAAGCGCGGGCGCGAGCACCGGCGGGGTCGCGCCTGGCGATCAGCGGCGAGAGGGTATCGAGCGCAGCGGCGCGGTCGCCGCCAACCGCGAGACTGAGCGCGAGCCTGGTACGGGCGAGGTCCTTGTCCGGTCCGCCGAGTGCGACCCGGTAATCGGCCTGCGCCTCCGACTGGCGACCGAGCAAATCATAAGCAAGCCCGCGATCGGCGGCGAAACTCGTCACTGACGCCCCAAGCTGTCGGGCGCGGGTAAAATAGGGCAAGGCTGCCTGCGCCAGGCCGCTGGCTACCGACACCGCGCCCATTCCGGCCTGCGGCTCCGGTCGGCGCGGTGCAACTTCATCGGCACGGGCGAAAAATCCGGCGGCGGCCTGGGCATCGCCAAGTTCGATGGCGCAGCGACCGGCGCCGATCATCGACGCGAAATCCTGGGCATTGACTGACAAGGCGCGAACGTACCGGGCGAGCGCCGCGGTAGCGGTCTCGTTAAAGGGCGAATAGCTGCCTTGAGCGACCGCCGGAGCGGCCGGTGCAAGTATCGCTCCGGCCATAGCCAGCAGCGCACCCGCACAGCGTATGTGCTTCGATCCCCGCATAATCCTCCCAAGTACACAGAGAGTCTTACAAGGGCCTTTCTGGCTAGCCCAAATCGGTGAACCGTGTGCTTACAGGGGTAAGGCGGTTACAATTGGATTCAATGCCTTAGCGTGAATCGTCCAGACGCACGCATGGACGACCTTCGAAGTGCAAAGGTTAGCGCGGATTACTGGTTGTTCTGGCGATTGAGGAAGCGCGGAATTTCGATCATTCCGCCGCCATCATCCGTGCCTTGATCGTCGTCGCGCTCGGCCTTTGACGCGCCTCGCGCGATGTTGCTCATCCGCTCGAACAAGGTCCCCCCGCCGCCCGTGCCAGTGCCAGTGCCAATGCCAGTGCCAGTGCCAGCGCTGCCAGTGGCCGGTGAGCCGTCATCTTCATCGCTCGGCGGATCAATCGGCGGTGCTCCGACCGGGGTAGTGAGAATGTCCTCGGCGCCGAGCACCAATTCGTCGTCATTGCCGTCACTGTCGCCGCCGAAATCGGGCAGGCCGTCGTCATTACCGAGGCTGAGGCCAGGGCCGTCGTCTCCGGTCGGTGGCGTTGCCGGGCGCGCCGGGAATGTGAAGACCTTGGCCGGCTGCGGCTGAACCCCGGCTTCGGCCTCGATCCCGGTGGCGACGACCGACACCCGGATTTTGCCGCCAAGGTCGTTGTTGAAAGCGCTGCCCCAGATGATGTTAGCGTCGGGATCGACCAGTTCCTTGATGTGGCTTGCGGCTTCATCGACCTCCATCAGGCGCATGTCCTCGCCGCCGGTGATGGAGATGATGACGCCCTTTGCGCCCTTCATGCTGACTCCGTCGAGCAACGGATTGGAAATCGCTTTTTCGGCGGCTTCGATGGCGCGGTTGTCGCCCTCGGCCTCGCCAGTGCCCATCATCGCCTTGCCCATTTCGCTCATCACCGAGCGGACGTCGGCGAAATCGAGGTTGATGAGGCCAGGCATGACCATCAGATCGGTGATCCCGCGAACGCCCTGCTGGAGCACCTCGTCGGCCATTTCGAACGCTTCCTTGAAAGTCGTTTCCGAATTGGCGAGGCGGAACAGATTCTGGTTAGGGATGATGATCAACGTATCGACATGTTGCTGAAGTTCTTCGATTCCGCTTTCCGCCGAGCGGGTTCGGCGCGACCCTTCGAAGGCGAACGGCTTGGTCACCACGCCGACGGTCAAAATGCCCTTGTCGCGGGCGGCCTTGGCGATGACCGGCGCTGCGCCGGTCCCGGTTCCACCGCCCATTCCGGCAGCGATGAAGCACATGTGCGCGCCTTCGAGCGCGGCTTCGATATCCTCGATCGTCTCCTCGGCTGCAGCGCGTCCGATTTCGGGACGCGACCCGGCGCCGAGACCTTGGGTAATCCTTAGCCCGAGCTGGAGCCGGCGGTCGGCATTGCTTGCGTTTAAGGCCTGAGCGTCGGTGTTGGCGACGATGAAATCGACCCCCTGGACGTCGGCGCGCATCATGTTGGCGACGGCGTTTCCGCCCGCTCCGCCGACCCCAATAACGGAAATGCGCGGGCGAAGTTCGTCAACTTCTGGCCGGATGAAATCGATGCTCATGGATCAAACTCCCCCTCAAACGGCGACGCGTTGAGCTGCAAGGAATGAATCTTGAATCATCGCGACTCGCAAGCCAAGCGAAAACGACAATCGAGCCGAAAAATTCATGTGGATGAATGGCAAAGCGTGGCGTTCGGGACTCACTTGGCGGTCAAAATGGCGCGATTCGCGGACAAGCCGACGCGGTCGAACCGATCAATAGTCCTTGCGCAGCGCGGTCATCAAGCGCGACAGCATGCCGCTGCCACCCTTAGGGCGCTTCGCCGGCTCGAGCCCGGGATTGCGGATGTCACCCGAATCCGCAGCCGCCAGGAGCGCCAACCCGACGAGGGTCGAAAAGGCCGGCCCGCTGTGCGCATCAGGAAGCCCGGCGATCTGGCGCGGCCGGCCAACTCGAACCGCTCGCCCAAGCACGCCCTGCATGTAATCGGCGATATTCTTCAACTCCGCGCCGCCGCCGGTAAGAACCACCTGGCGCCCGACCGGCCCGGTAAAGCCCATTTCCTTCAAAGCGCTCTCGACCGCTCCGGTGAGTTCTTCGATGCGCTGGCGGATGACCATCATCAGCTGGGCGCGGGTAATCTTGATTGGCTCTGCGCCAGGCTCGGCGGCAATCTGGCTGGCCTCGATCATTTCATGGTTGTCGCGTGGCGACGTCATCGCCGAGCCGTAAAAGCATTTGAGCCGCTCGGCGTCACGGCGCTGGACCGCAAAGGCGCAGGCGATGTCGGTGGTGATGTCGTGCGCTCCAAGCGGGATCGAGCGCAATCCGACCAGCATCCCGCCCATGTGAACGGAAACATTGGTGACATCTGCGCCAAGCTCCACCAGCGCCACTCCAAGCTCGCGCTCCTCCTCGCTCAAGCAGGCGAGCGCGGCGGCGATTGGCGAAGCGACCACTGCCTGGACATCGAGGTGGGCCGAGCGGATCACCCGGTCGATATTGCGCAGCGGCGCTTCGTCGGCGGCGATGACGTGGATATCGACCCCAAGGCGGTTAGCGAACAGTCCGATCGGCTGCTGCACGCCCTGCGCTCGGTCGATGGTGTAGAGCGCGGGATGGGCGTGGAGGACGACCTGATTGTCGCGCTTGATCGCCAATCTGGCGTTGCGCATCAGTTCTTCGATGTCGGCCTGCTCGATGGCGTGGCCGCCAAGCTCGACCTCGACATTGGCGACATCGCTGACAAGTCCGCCGGCGCCATAGCTTGCAAGCACTTCATCGACCGTCCGCCCGCTCATTCGCTCAGCCAGCTCGACCGCCTCACGAACCGCAAACTCGCTTAGCCCCATGTCGGTGATGTAACCACGCTTGACCCCGCGGCTTTCGCGCTGGCCAGTGCCAAGGATGGTCAGCCCTCCCTCGCCGTCAATCGAGGCGATAATCGCGCTGACCTTTGACGAGCCGATGTCGAGTGCCGCAGTCAGCTGGGATTCGGGTGGCGCAGCCATCGCTATTCGGTCTCAACCCTTCGGAGCATCGGGGGCGATGGGCTCGCCCGCGGAGCGCGGCAACC
>JBDSRE010000172.1:0-3225 GCA_039929465.1 Sphingomicrobium sp.
AGCGGGTCCAGGTTCACAAGCTCGTCGCGACGGTCGATTGCGGGCGGGTGATCAATACGGGCCTTGCCGAGCAGCAAATCGAGGCCGGGCTGCTGTGGGCGTTCGAGCAAGCGGTCGCGGCGGCTCCCGAATGGGTCGGCCGATTCGCCAAGTCCCGCTCTCTGACCGAGCAAGGCCTTCGGGGCATCGGCGACACCCCCGAAATCATTGTCCAATTCATTGCCAGCGACCATCCGCCGGGGGGCCTCAGCGGCCTCGGCATCCTGCCGCTCGCGCCGGCAGTCGCCAACGCTATTCACGCCGCCACCGGCAGGAGGATGCGCGTCCTCCCGTTCGACCCTATGGGGAGCGCATGACGCCTTCTGGCCACCCCGACATTCCGGCGCCGAAGATCGGCGTCCTGCTGATCAATCTCGGCACCCCCGACGCGCCCGACGCGCCGTCGGTCAAACGCTATTTGCGCGAATTCCTGAGCGATCGCCGGGTGGTCGAAATCCCGGCCCTCTTCTGGCAGCCGATCCTGCGCGGGGTCATCCTCAACACCCGACCCAAGAAGAGTGCCCACGCCTATAGCCAGGTGTGGACCGAGGAAGGGTCACCGCTCGCCGCGATCACTCGCCAGCAGGCCGAAGCTTTGGCGAAGCAGTACGCCGGCCGGGCGACGGTCGAATGGGCAATGCGTTATGGCAATCCCGGCATCGCAGGCAAACTCACAGCGCTCAAGGCCGCTGGATGCGAGCGGATCCTGCTGGCGCCTCTTTATCCCCAATATTGCGCGGCGACGACTGCGACCGCCAACGACTCCGCCTTCGCCGCGCTTGCCGCGATGCGCTGGCAGCCAGCGCTGCGCACGCTCCCGCCCTATCACGACGACCCGCTGTATATCGGTGCGCTCAAGACCGATCTGGAACGGCAATTGAAGGCGCTGGATTTCACTCCCGATCGCCTGATGCTCAGTTTCCACGGCGTGCCCCAGCGCACGCTTGAACTCGGCGATCCGTATCATTGCCATTGCCGCAAGACCGCTCGGCTTCTCAGCGAGTGCATGGACGTGGAAATCGACGTCGCCTTCCAGTCGCGGTTCGGGCGCGCCAAATGGCTTGGGCCGGCGACCGATTCGGTGCTTGCCGCTTATCCTCGCGAGGGAGTGCGCAAGATCGCCCTCGCTGCGCCCGGATTTTCCGCCGATTGTCTGGAGACCATCGAAGAGCTCAGCATTCGCGGCCGCGAAAAGTTTTGTGCAGCGGGCGGAACCCATTTTGCGCGACTTGACTGCCTCAACGCGTCAAAGGCGGGCATTGCGATGCTAGAACGCTTGGTGGCGCGTGAGCTTGAAGGTTGGCTCGCCCCCGCTTAAGCGCCTCTTCCGAGGATTCGAGAGGAGAATATTCATGGCTCGAGTGGCAATCGTCACCGGCGGTACACGCGGCATTGGCGAAGCGGTCAGCATCGCGCTCAAGGACATGGGCATGAAGGTCGCGGCGACCTATGCCGGCAATGACGAACGGGCGCGCGAATTTACCGAGCGGACGGGGATCGTCGCCTTCAAGTGGGACGTCGCTGATTTCGATTCCTGCCAGGACGGCGTGAAAAAGGTCGAGGACGAACTCGGTCCGATCGATGTGCTGGTCAACAATGCCGGGATCACCCGCGATTCAACGATGAAGCGCCAGAGTCGCGAGCAGTGGCAGGACGTCATCGACACCAATCTCGGCGGCTGTTTCAACATGGCCAAGGCGGTGTTCGAAGGAATGACTACGCGCGGCTTCGGGCGGATCGTCAATATCGGGTCGATCAACGGCCAGGCCGGGCAATATGGCCAGGTCAATTACGCCGCCGCCAAATCGGGCATCCACGGCTTCACCAAGGCGCTTGCACAGGAGGGCGCGCGCGCCGGGGTCACCGTCAACGCCATCGCGCCGGGCTATATCGACACCGACATGGTCGCCGCGGTGCCGCCCGAAGTGCTCGGCAAGATCATCGCCAAGATCCCCGTCAACCGCCTCGGCAAGGCCGAGGAGATCGCCCGCGGCGTGGCCTTCCTGGTCAATGACGACGCCGGTTTCGTCACCGGCTCGACGCTGTCGATCAACGGCGGTCAGCATATGTATTGATGGGGGTTTTGTTGAGCCCTCAAGCGCCGGGCGCCGGCATCCGCCGGCTTTGCTTCCTCGCACATGCTCGGGCGGTCGTTCGGCCTTGCGGACTCGTTCCGGGTCCGATCTTTCGCCAGTGACAGTTGATTACGCGCCGCCGCGCAAACGGTCGGTGCTGATCGCGGGACACCAGACCTCGATCAGCCTCGAGCCGATGTTCTGGGCCGCCTTGGAAGCAGCGGCGCGGGCGCGCAAATGCCCGATCAATGCGCTAGTCGCCGAAATTGATGCCGAGCGGCTCGAGGCGGAGCGCCCGCCCAATCTGACCTCTGCGATCCGCCAGTGGCTCTTCGCGCGTCCAAAAGGCGATTGAGCGCCGTTATCGAGCGAGGAGGATCCGCGCTTGGCCCGCGACCTGGGCGAGCATCGAGGCGCTGACATGGCCTTCGCTTCGGGCGCGGGTGACGAGATCGCGGAACTGTTCAATGCGGTCTTTCTGCGCGTTAAGCCAGTCGTCGACCATCTTGTCGGGCTCCCTGCCTCGACTACGCGACAGGAATTCGATCCTGAGCTGCTCGAAGTCGCGCGCCAGTCCGGCGATCAGCAGCCGTTCCCACTGGTCGGCGGGGACAAATCGAGCGACCTGCTGCTGTGCCCAGTCGAGCAACAACGCCTCGCCCAGACGAGTGTAAGCGCGGGTCAGTTTGAGGTCATCGATCTTGCGCCGTTTGGCGAGCGCGGCGAGTCCGAAGACCCCATCGAGCTCATAGAGCCGCACCAAGCCTTTGACGATGTCCTCGCTGGCGCCGAGCGCAAGCAAGCGGTCGCGCCTTCCGGCGGCCTCATTCTTGACTTCCGAGCGGATGAGCTTGGTGGCCGCAGTGCCGATTTTGCGCACTCCGGGTCCGAGCAGCTTGCACAGGGTTTCGACGTTGGTTTCGCCGCTCGCCGCGCGGATGATGTCAGAAAGATGGGCGCGGATGCTCGCAGCAGCGATGGTGAACAATTCGATCCGAACCGTCTCGGGAAGACCGTCCTGCTCAATTTCCTGCCACAGGCTATCGAGATCGAGAAGGCGTTCGGCGACGAGAAAGGCGACCACGACCTGGCCTAGCGACGAGCCTTCTTC
>JBDSRE010000173.1:0-2938 GCA_039929465.1 Sphingomicrobium sp.
ACGGATCGCCGACGGTGTCGCCGGTAACCGCGGCCTTGTGCGCTTCGCTGCCCTTGCCGCCGTGGTTGCCGTCTTCGATGAACTTCTTGGCATTGTCCCACGCGCCGCCGCCCGAGGTCATCGAGATCGCGACGAACAGACCCGAGACGATCACGCCAAGCAGCAAGGCGCCCAAGGAGGCGAAGCCCTCGGCCTGGCCGGCGACCGCGGTAATCATGAAGTAGACCAGAATCGGCGCCAGCACCGGCAGCAGCGAGGGGATGATCATCTCCTTGATCGCGGCCTTGGTGACCAGGTCGACGGTGCGCGCATAGTCGGGGCGCGACGATCCATCCATGATGCCCTTGTTATTGGCGAACTGGTCGCGGACGTCGATGACGACATCGCCGGCTGCACGGCCGACCGCGGTCATGCCCATCGCGCCGAACAGATAGGGCAGCAATGCGCCCAAGAGCAGGCCGATGATGACATACGGGTTCTCAAGGCTGAAATTGACCGTCAGACCAGGGAAGAATTCGCGCAAATCGGTGGTGTAGGCGGCGAACAGGACCAGTGCGGCAAGGCCGGCGGAACCGATGGCATAGCCCTTGGTCACCGCCTTGGTGGTGTTGCCGACCGCGTCGAGCGCATCGGTCCTCGAGCGGACGCTGTCATCGAGCCCGGCCATTTCGGCGATTCCGCCGGCATTGTCGGTCACGGGTCCGTAAGCGTCCAACGCCACGACCATTCCGGCAAGCGCGAGCATCGCGGTCGCTGCAAAAGCGATCCCGATGAGGCCGGCGAGCGAATAAGCGATGATGATCCCGGCGCAAATGACGAGCGTCGGCAGAGCCGTCGATTCGAGGCTGATTGCGAGTCCCTGGATGACGTTGGTGCCGTGGCCGGTCTGGCTGGCGCGCGCGATCGACTGGACCGGGCGGTAATTGGTGCCGGTATAATATTCGGTGATCCAGATGATCAGGCCCGTGATGACCAGCCCGAGCAGCATGCAATAATATAGCGCCATGCCGGTGAAACTGGTGGTTCCCGCGGTGATCACCGCGTTGAGGTCGCCGAGCACATATTGGGCGGCGAAATAGATCGCGACCGCCGAGGTCACAGCGGTTACCCCAAAGCCCTTGTACATCGCGCCCATGATGTTGGTCGCCCCGGATCCGTTGGCGCCGAGGCGGACGAAATAGGTGCCGAGGATCGAGGTCAGGACGCAGACCCCGCCGATCATCAGCGGAAGGCTCATCAGCGGCAGCAGCGCCGGGCCCGCGCCCTTCACCAGCAAGGCGGTGAGGAACATGGTGGCGCTGACGGTAACGACATAGGTTTCGAACAAGTCGGCGGCCATTCCAGCGCAATCGCCGACATTGTCACCGACGTTATCGGCGATGACCGCGGGGTTGCGGGGATCGTCCTCGGGAATTCCGGCCTCGACCTTGCCCACCAGGTCCGCGCCGACGTCGGCTGCCTTGGTAAAGATACCGCCGCCAAGGCGGGCGAAGATTGAGATCAGCGAGGCGCCGAAAGCGAGCGCGACCAAGGCATCGATCACTTCGCGGCTATTGGGCTGATTACCGGCAGGACCGATGAGGTAGTAAAAGAAGCCCGAAAGCGCGAGCAGCGCGAGCCCGGCGACGAGCATCCCAGTGACCGCTCCGGCGCGGAAAGCCATGGTCAGGCCTTGCTGGAGCCCTTGGCTCGCGGCCTGCGCGGTGCGGACATTGGCGCGCACCGAAATATTCATTCCGACAAAGCCGGTGGCACCCGAGAGTATTGCGCCGAGGATGAAGCCGGCGGCGGACACCGGCCCGAGGAAAAAGAAGACGATTGCCGCAACCGCCACGCCGACGATCATGATCGTCGTATACTGGCGGCGGAGGTAGGCCGATGCACCCTCCTGGATCGCTTCGGCGACCTCGATCATGCGCTGGTTGCCGGCCGGAGCGCTGAGCACTTGGCGGCTGGTGACGATCCCGTAAAGCACGGCGATAAAGCCGCAGACGATTGCGATATAAAGCGGATTCATGGTCGAAAACTTCCCCGTTTGTCAGGCAAATGGGCGCGCCCGTAAGGACTGAGCGGCTCCGTGTGAAATCGGCGGCTGTTTAGAGATGGAATGCGCGGCTTGCAACCGCATGAGCAGTCGAGGGTAACACTTCGCTTCAGCAGTCGTGTTCATGGCCGAGGCGACGCGGCAAGGCGACCGCTTGGCCGTGATTGGAGAGGGTCAGCGCGCCGGGGCCGTGTTCGAGCGTTCCGACGCAGGCAATTGGCGTCCCCGACGGAAGATCGAGCGCCGCCGGGTCAATCCCTTGAGGCAAAGCCGCGAGCAAGGCATAATCGTCGCCACCGGACGCTGCGAACAGTCGCGCTTCGAGCGAATCGCCGCGCACCGCGACAAACGCCGGCGACAGGCCGATTGCGCCAAGGTCGATCGCCGCGATGCAGCCGCTGGCCTCGGCCAGACGGAGCGCGTCGATTAATAACCCGTCTGAAATGTCGAGCATTGCGTTGGCATGCGGCGCGAGGGCTTGGCCGGCCTCGAGCAGCGGAACTGGGCGGCGATAGGCTTCAACCAGCGCACCGGTCGCGCCTTCGTCGTGCCTTAGCTGGGCAAGACCCGCGGCTGAATTGCCCACCGCGCCGACCAGCCACAGCCGGTCACTGGGCTCGCCTCCGCCGCGTGAAGGCACTTTTGGTCCGGCCTTTCCGATCGCGGTCATTCCGAGGACCCGCGCCGCTCCGGGCGGAAGCGCGATGGTGTCGCCGCCGATCAAGGGCAGCTGGTGTCGCTCGCAGGCCGCCTCGATCCCGTCGATGAACGCCGCTTCCCAGGCCCCGTCGCCGGTGAGGGTCAGCGACAGCAAAGCCGCGGTCGGAGTCGCGCCTTTGGCGGCAAGGTCGCTGAGATTGACTGCAACCAGCTTCCACCCGACGCACTCCGGCG
>JBDSRE010000174.1:0-6214 GCA_039929465.1 Sphingomicrobium sp.
GTCGGCGTACCTTCCTTGTTGAGGCCCTGGTAAACCCACATGTTGCGCAGCACCGCGGGGACGTAATAGCGAGTCTCATAATAAGGAATGCTTTCGATCCACAGCAATGGATCGCCCTTGTCGTTAATCGCCGCCCAGCGCCCGACAGGAAGCGGGCCGGCGTTGTAGGAAGCAATCACCCGCGGCAGCTGGCCGGCGGTGGCTGAGGATCCGCGCATCATCTCAATGAAGCTCTGGCCGAATTCCATATTGTAGCGCGGGTCGGTCAGCGCTGCGGTCGAATAGGGTACGCCGCGGCTGCGCGAGACCATTTGCGCGGTGCCCGGAAGAACCTGCATGAGCCCGACTGCGCCAGCAGTGCTGACCGCGGTCCGGCGGAACGAGGATTCCTGAATGATATGCCCATAGGCCAGCGCCTGGTCGACTCGCCAGCCATTGAGCGGCGCCCACTTTGGATTGGGATAGCGATCGGCCGGATCCGATCGCGCGCCAGGTTGGCCGTTATTAGCGAGCCACAATTGGGCTGCGGGAAGGTCGAGCCGTTTGGCGGTCTGGATCAGCGCATGATGTTCACCGGGCTGGCCGATCTTGGCTTGATGGCGGAGCAGTTCCTCGGCCAGCGCCGGCTCGCCAATCCGCGCCAATTCGGCGGCACGACGGACGTTGAGAATTTGCTCGAGCGGCGGATCGTAAGCGACCAGGCTGTCATCGGGTAGTCGGGTCGGCATGCCGAGGCTTTCGAGCGCGATCAGCCCGTAGAAACTTTCCGCCGAATCGGCCGCTGCACGCAACAACGGCTCGACCGAGCGCGGGCGGTGACACATCTGCTCGGCTCGGGAAGCCCAATAATAGCCGCCGGACTTCAGCGCGCGCTGGGTTGCAAGCTGTCCGACCTGCTGGAACGCCCGCGAGGCGCTGTTGCAATCGCTCAGCCGCCACGAAGCAAGCGCTGAAATCCACGCCGCCTGCGAAGCCCAATCGCCTGCTGCGCCCTGGCGCCAGGTGTCGGATACGCGCCGGGCATCGAGATCGAGGCCCAGAACATAATAGACCCACGCCACGCGCTGGCCGAGTTCGGCGCGCGCCTCGAGGGTCAGCTGCGGCGCATAGAAGAGGAATTGAGCTTCCGCTCCAGCCGCATCATTGGCCTTCACATACGGGACGAGAATTTCGCGCAGCTGATCAGCGACCGGATCGCCGGCGACCGCCTTGGCGCGGTAGCGGCCGGGGGCCGAACCGAGGGTGTTGGTTCGGCGCGTCGGAACCACCAGCAAGGGCGTGGTCGAGCCGCGGGTCTGGGCCATTCGCGCAAGCTGGTCTGCCTGGGGTAAATCGGGAGCTTCGGCGATCAGCGCCTGGAGCGCCGAGAGGCTGACTGCCGGCGAGCCCCTTGCGGTGTAGAGCTGGGCCTTTGCGACCGGGGTCAGAACACTGACCGGGAGGGCATAAATTCCCGCTTGCGCAGCCGCCCATTGACCCGCGTCGATGGCGTTGAACACCCCGCGCCAGTCGCGCGGGACATAGGCCACTTGCGGCGGGGGCAGGGCGGCAACGGGCGGCGGTTGCACTGCAGTCGGGCTCGGCTGCGCAATCGGCGCCAGCGGATCGTAAGCGCTTTGCGCGTTCAGCGGCAGCGCCCAGATTAACGCTCCAAGCCCAATCAGCCCAACCTTCACGGCGATTCCTCCATCAACAGCAGCAGGTCGCGCCATGCCAGCGACTTGTCTAAGGGACGCTGAACGAGGTGGCGCGGGTGGAATGTGGCGACCGAACGAACCCCCTCGATCTTGTGGACTTGGCCGCGGGCATTAGCGAGCGGCTTACCGAGCAAGGCCTGACACGGGCCGTCGCCGAGCAGGAGCAGGCGTTTCGGCGCGGCAAGGCGAATATGGCGCCGGGCGATCTCGGCGCACAGATCGCGTTCGCTGGCGCTCATTTTCTTGCCTGGGACATGGACGCAGCTGAGCGAGGCCGAATAGGCTTGTTCGGTGGTGAAGCCGATCGCTGCCAGCATCCGCTCGGTCAATTGCCATGCGGCGCCGCCGATCGGACGCTCGCCATCGTTTCCGCCGGGCGCTTCGCACAGCAGCATGACCTCGGCATGTTCGGGGCCGTGGGGAAGTGCTCGGCGGCCGGCACCCTTGGCCAGCGGAATATCGGCGCCAGTCGCCAGCCAATCCTTCAGCGCATCGAGCGACTGGGGATCGGGAATCCTGATATTGGGCGAGTCGATCTTGACCGGGTCCGCCTTGGGCGTGGGCTTGAGCCAGTTGCGCGGCGATTCCTGAATGGCAACATCGACGCCTGCGTCGAGCCACCAGCAAAGGGCGCTGATGGCCTCATCCGGCCCGATTGTTTTAAGGTCCCCACCCACGATTTGCAGTGTCTGCGCCATTGACGGCGCGGTCAAGGAATTGGCAGTGCAGTGACAGGCAGAACGCGCCTACCGCGCGACGAGAGGTTTCATGAGCGACCGCGAATCGATGCAATATGATGTGGTCGTGGTCGGCGCCGGTCCGGCGGGACTGAGCGCGGCGATCAAGTTGAAGCAGCTGGCGGCAGCGGCTGAGCGCGAAATTTCGGTCTGCATCCTCGAAAAGGGCAGCGAGGTCGGAGCGCATATTCTGTCGGGCGCGGTGGTCGATCCGATCGCACTCAATGAACTCATTCCCGAGTGGAAGGACAAGGGCGCGCCGCTGACCGTCCCGGTGACTGAAAACCACCATTGGGTGCTGAGCGAAAAGGGGAAGTTCGCAATCCCCGAGGCGCTAATGCCGCGGTTTATGCGCAACAAGGGAACGTACACGCTCAGCCTCGGCAATCTGACTCGCTGGCTTGCCGGGCAAGCTGAAGAGCTTGGGGTCGAGATTTTCCCCGGCTTCCCAGCTGCGGAAATCCTCTACCACGAGGACGGATCGGTGAAAGGCGTCGCGACCGGCGACGTCGGCATCGCCCGCGATGGCAGCCGCCGCGCCGATTACCAGCAGGGCATGGAATTGCACGCCCGCTACACCTTCTTCGCCGAAGGCGCGCGCGGCAGTCTGACCAAGCGCCTGAGCGAGGTGTTTGGATTACGCGACGAAAGCGGGCCACAGGTTTTCGGCATCGGACTCAAGGAATTATGGGACATTCCTGCGGACAAGCATAAGCCAGGCCGAGTGGTTCACAGCCAGGGCTGGCCGCTCACCGATGCCTGGGGCGGAGGCTTTCTCTACCATCAGGAAAATGGGCAGATCGCGCTCGGTTTCGTCGTCGCGCTTGATTACGCCAACCCCTATCTGTCGCCGTTCGGGGAATTCCAGCGGTGGAAGACGCACCCCGCGATCCGCGCCGAAATCGAGGGCGGGCGCCGGGTGTCCTACGGTGCTCGGGCGATCAACGAGGGCGGCTATCAGTCGATCCCCAAACTGGTGTTTCCCGGCGGCGCGCTGATCGGCTGCAGTGCGGGGTTCCTTAATGTGCCGCGGATCAAGGGCACACACACCGCCATGAAGTCGGGCATGCTCGCCGCCGATGCCGCGTTCGACGCATTGGTCGCCGACCGCTCGTCCGACACGCTCGACGACTATTCGGCCGCGCTGCATTCGAGCTGGATCGTCAAGGAACTGAAGATGGTGCGCAACGCCCAGCCGGCGATCGCCCATTGGGGCGGGACTCTAGGAACGCTCTACGCAGGTTTCGACATGTGGCTCGGGAGCCTCGGCATTTCGCTCCCGTGGACGTTGAGGCACAAACCCGACCATCAAGCGACCAAGCCCAAGGATGGGTTCAAGCCGATTGCTTACCCCAAGCCCGACGGCGCCTTGACCTTCGACCGCTTGTCGTCGGTGTTCATTTCAAACACCAATCACGAGGAGGACCAGCCGGTCCATCTGACGCTCAAAGACGCCGACATCCCGACCGAGTTCAATCTGCCGCTATATGCCGGGCCAGAGCAGCGCTACTGCCCGGCGGGGGTCTATGAATATGTCGAGGTCGGAGGCGCTCCCAAGCTCCAGATCAACGCCCAGAATTGCGTTCACTGCAAGACCTGTGACATCAAGGACATGACCCAGAACATCAACTGGGTCACCCCCGAAGGCGGTGGAGGCCCAAATTACCCCAATATGTAAATTCCTAGCGGGCGGCGTGACGCTTGCGCTGGCGTTCGGATCGGCGCCGGCTTCGGCTCGCCTTCGGGCATCGCCAAGCGACCCCGCCTGGGCCTACGTCCAGGCGCGCACGGCGGCGATGAACGGCGATCACGCGCGCGCGGCCGAGTTGCTCGCGGCCCTGTATGAAGCGATGCCTGGGCAAAAGGATTTCGCGCGCAAGGCACTTGGCGAGGCAATCGATTCTGGACAATTCGATCTGGCCCTGTCGCTGACTCGCCAGGTCCCGCCGCAAAGCCTTGCCGCCGACGCGCGGCTGCTGGTCATCGCGGATGAAATGAAGCGGCGGCGGTTCGACAATGCGTCGGCGTGGTTGGTCAAGAGCACCGACGGCAGCGACTTGTCCTTCCTGAAACCTTTGATCGCGGCGTGGAGCGCGGCCGATCGCAACGACCTCACCACGGCGCTCGAAGCAATCGCGGCGATTCCCCCGGACAGCCCAATTATCGGGTTCAAGAATGAGGAAATGGCGTTCCTGTACTTGAGATTGGGCCGCGCCGCCGATGCCGAGCCTTATGCACGGCGGGCGATCGGCACCGGCGGAATCCGCGAAACCCGGCTTCGGCTTGCGTTTGCAAGCGGCTTCCTGAGCGCCGGAGACAAAGCCAATGCGGCGGCGATGCTCGACGGCATTGCCCCCGAGGCAATCGACGCGCGCGACCGATTGCTCGCTGGAAAGCTGACCAATCAGGCGGTCGATAATGGCGCCAAGGCGCTGAGCGAAGTCTTGACCGCGCTTGCCGGCGACCTTGTCCGTGCCCAGCGCACTACGCCGCCGCTCGGACTTGCCCAGGTGGCCCGCTACGCCAATCCCGACAATAGCTCGGCGGCGATTCTACTGGCGCTGCTGCTTGACCTGCGCGGGCGGCCCGATGCCGGGCTTGCAGTGCTTGCCTCGGTTCCAGCGACCGATCCGTTGATCAGCCAGGCGCGCGACAACCAGGTGCGCATCCTGGTCGATGACAATCACTACGACCAGGCACTTGCAATTGCCCTTGCAGGGGCCGCTCGGCCCGGCGCAGCGTCGGGGGATTTTTCGCGGCTCGGAGATGTTTATTCGGGGAGCAAGCGCCCGCTAGAAGCGGCCGAAGCCTATGGCCGGGCGATCGCCGTGGCCCAGGCGCTTGGCGACGGCAATAGCCTGTGGACCTTGTATCTCCTGCGGGCGAGTGCGCTCAAGGAGGCCGGCCGCTGGCCCGAGGCGAGGCAGGCACTTGAGCAAGGGCTGACCGTATCGCCGGACCAGCCGCTGCTGCTCAATTTCCTTGGCTATGCCAGGCTCGAGCGTGGCGAAGACATGGATTCAGCCGAGGCGATGATTCGCAAGGCCAGCGCTCTTGCCCCCGACGACGCCTCGATCACCGATTCGCTGGGCTGGGCGCAGTATAAGAGGGGGAAGGTGGACGAGGCCATCGCGACTCTGCAGAAGGCCGCCGAAAAGGATCCCGATCAGGCCGAAATCCGCGAGCATCTCGGCGATGCGCTTTACGCTTCGGGTCGGCGGTTCGAGGCACGCTACGCGTGGAGCGCCGCCTTGCTGACTGCACAAGAGGATGCCGCCGGGCGGCTTGGGGTAAAGATCAAGAGCGGGCTGACCCCGGCCACGGCGGCGCCTTGACCGCGACGCGCGACATTGCCCCGGCCAAGCTCAATCTCGCGCTCCATGTCCGCGGCCGGCGTGAAGACGGGCGCCATGACATCGAAACCATCTTTGCCTTTTGCACCGACGGCGACCGGCTGAGCGCGGAGGCGGGGAACGAACTGGCGCTGACGACCGCCGGCCCGTTTGCAGCCGAACTCGGCAGCGCCGACGACAATATCGTGCTGCGCGCCGCGCGTGCGCTCGATGCGGCCAGCGGTGGCGGCAAGGGCGCCTTGATCCACCTCGATAAACTGCTCCCGGTCGCGTCGGGGATCGGCGGCGGTTCGGCCGATGCCGGGGCGGCGTTGCGGCTATTGACCTCGCTATGGGGGATCGACCCGCAATTCGCAGTGGATGTCGCGCCGGGGCTTGGTAGCGATGTCCCGGCTTGTCTGCTCAGCCTTCCGGTGCGCGGAACCGG
>JBDSRE010000175.1:0-3997 GCA_039929465.1 Sphingomicrobium sp.
GATGATTCCGGCAGCCTCCGCGATCAGCGCATAGCGTTGCGCGGGCACCTGCGCGCTTCGCGCTGCGTCGAGCAGGCGGTCGGCCACGGCATCGCATGCCGCCGCGGCCTGACAGCGGAAATGGCGCACGAACCACGCTGGAGACAATGACGGCGTAACCTCGTCGATCAAGGCGAAATCGGCCGCGGCGAAAGAGCGCGCGCGCTCGACCTTGAGGCCCAGCGCTCCCCAATCGGCGGCGAGCGACTGGAGCAACAAATCGCCGCCCGCGCCTTTGGGCAGGAAGACCTTCACAATTGGTCGTTTACTCGTGCCCAGCAGTCGCTCCGAAGCCCCTGCAGCGGCCGCGCGCCGCTCGGCGATCGGAGTTCCGAACCAGGCAGGTGCAGCCGGCGCGGTGCCCCCGTCGAGCCCCGCTTCGAGCACCGTCGCCCGGGGCACCAGCCCGGGACCGCCGAGGGCCGCGGCAAAGGCGTCGCGGTCGATCGCCCGGCTCAGCAGGTCGCGGATTTCGGGCTTGGCGAAGGCGCCGTCCTTGCTCACCGGGACCAGTCCGAACAGCCCCGATACGGGGTCGAAGCGAAGCGCCCCGCGCTCGAGCTTGATCTGCCGGGTTAGCGGCAAATCGTCAAAGCGCCCGCCAAGAACGAGGTCGGCCTTGCCCGCTGCGAAGTCGGCGATCGCCTGGTTGGCGGGTTCGCCCTTAAGCGCGATCTGCTCGATCCGTTCGCCCGAATCGTCGCTACCCTCGATCGTCCGGGTCAGGAGGATTGCGCCGCCCTCGCCGCGCATGCCATCGGTTACGAACGGGCCGGTGCCGTTACCGCGCCGTACAATCGCGAATTCGGGCTGGGCGAGCAGCGCCAGCAGATTGGGGCGCGGCGCGGTGAGTCGGATTTCTACCACCCGGTCGGTCATCGCAACCACCGTTTCGACTGCGCCGAGGACGTCGCGGAGGGGATTCTTGCCCCCCGCCGACAGCGATTCCCTGAGTGCCCGTGCGACCTGTTCGGCGGTGACCTTGCGGCCATTGCCCCAGGTCGCCGGTGTCAGCCGAAAGATATAGCTCAGGCCGTCGTCGCTGACCGTCCAGCGCTCGGCCAGGCCGCCGACGATATTGCCCGCGGGATCGAAGGCGACGAGCCCGCGCGCGACATTTTCAAGAAGCACCGAATCGCCGTCGCCGATAGTCCCAGCTGCGGGGTCACGAAGCGTCGGCTGGGCGCCGATCACCACCACCCGCTGCTGGCCCGCTTCCTGGTCGCGGCACGCGGCGGGCGCGAGCAGCAGCAACGGCGCCGCGATCAGTGCCAGGAACCGCCGGGCGGTGGATGAACTCATCGCCGCAGCTTTAGCCGCAACCACCCGTTCAGCAAGCGTCTGGATATATGACATCGACTGTTTTACTAATGTAAGTCAGTTGATGCAGCACGCAAGGCGAAGAACAGTGGCGGATAGCGATGGTGGGTGGATCCGCGGCGGTTTGCCGGTCGAGCAACTGCCCGATCCCTTCGCGCCGCCGTCGGCCGAGCCGCTGCCCGAAGCGGCCGCTGAGCCGCGCCGGCGCCGGCGCCGCTGGCCGCTGGTCCTCTACTCCATCGCCGGTCTGCTTACCGCCCTTGCCCTGTGGCTTGTAATCACCGCGCCCTTGTCGCGCGCGCTCGAGCCACTCGACGATCCGGCGATGCTCCTGATGAGCGTCGATCATCAGGCGATCGCCCGCCGCGGTGCGGTCAAAGAAGCGCCGGTCGATGTGACCAAGCTCGATCCCCTCACCCCGGCCGCCTTTGTCGCCATCGAGGACCGCCGCTTCTACCGTCATTGGGGCATCGACCCGCGCGGGATCGGCCGGGCGATGATCGCCAATGTTCGCGGCGGCGGGGTTCGCCAGGGCGGAAGCACCATCACCCAGCAGCTCGCCAAAACCAATTTTCTGTCGAGCGACCGGACCGTCAGGCGTAAAGCGCAGGAGGCGATCATCGCCTTCTGGCTCGAAGCTTGGCTGACCAAGGACGAGATCCTCTCGCGCTATCTGTCGAGCGTCTATTTCGGCGACGGTGTCTATGGTCTGCGCGCCGCTTCGCACCATTATTTCGGGCGCGATCCGGATTCCCTCACCCTCGGCCAGTCGGCGATGCTCGCAGGCCTTGTCCAGGCGCCGTCGCGACTTGCGCCCACACGCAACCTCGCCGGCGCGCAGAAGCGCAGCCGGCTGGTGCTTCGCGCAATGGCTGGAACCAACGTCATCACCGCTGCCCGGGCCCGTCGAGCGACAATGGCAACGGCGCTACGCCATCGCTCGAAAGTCCCTACCGGCACATATTTCGCCGATTGGGTGACACCCAGCGCGCAACACCGCTTCGAGGCCGATTTCGGCGAAATTAGAGTCCCGACGACGCTCGACAGCAGGCTCCAGCGTGTGGCGGTCCGATCGGTGTCGAGTGCGGCGCTCGGCGGCGCTCAGGTCGCGCTGGTGGCGATGCGTCCCTCGGGCGAGGTGGTGGCGATGGTTGGCGGTAACAGTTACGCCAAGTCGCCGTTCAACCGCGCCACCCAGGCGCGGCGCCAGCCGGGCTCGGCGTTCAAACTGTTCGTCTATCTTGCCGCCTTGCGCTCAGGATGGACTCCCGACAGCATGATCGACGACACGCCGATCACCATCGGCGGCTGGACCCCGGTCAACAGCGACGGCACCTATCGCGGGCGTATCACCCTGCGCGAAGCATTCGCTCGGTCGAGCAATGCCGCCACCGTGCGCCTGTCGCACTCGGTTGGGCGGGGCAATGTCATGCGCACCGCGCGCGACCTCGGCATCACCACCATGCTGCCCGACAAGCCCAGCCTCGCGCTTGGGACTGCGGGGATGAGCCTGACGGAACTCACCGCTGCTTATGCCGCGATCGCCGGCGGGCGCTATCCGGTTGCCGCGCATGGTATCGCGGTGGACCCGGGACAGTCGCGCAATGTCGTGTCCTGGTTTTCCGGCAATCGTTCGCTCGAGCCCAAGCGCGACCGCGAAGCGATGCTCGATTTGCTCCATGCCGCCGTGGTCAGCGGAACCGGTAGGCGCGCCGCGCTGGCGGTCCCGACCTTCGGCAAAACCGGCACAACCCAGGACAATCGCGATGCCTTGTTCGTCGGCTTCGCCGGTGATCTGGTGGTCGGGGTGTGGGTCGGGCGCGACGACGACGGATCGTTGGGTAAGGTCAGCGGCGGCACCGTCCCGGCAATCATCTGGCGCAATTTCATGACCTCGGCGTTGGCCTTGGACCGCCGCCGCGGGCCGGATCTACCGCCGATATTCCGTGAGCAGCGTCGGCAGCGCCCGCCGCCCAAACCGCAACCAAGCCCGCTGCCCCCAGAATGGAGCGACGCCACCAAGGCGCTGCGCGATGTGGCGGAAGAGCTGGGCGCACTGATCGACAAGAACTAGCCGCTCGGCCTCGCGTGCTCTTTCGCCCTTATTGCGGCGGTATTTGGGCGACCCCGCCTTCGGGCACCGGGATCAGCGGAACATAGGTCGGCTGCAACGGCGGAAGATCGGCTGGGATAGTGGCCACCGGGCGCGAATCATATTCCTCGCGCCGTGGCAGAGACAGTGCCGACGAGCCCACGCGGTGGACAATGCGTGGGGTCACGATGATGTACAATTCGGTCTTGTTGTTCTTCTTAAGCACAGTGTGGAAAATCTGATTCAGGATTGGGAGGTCGCCCAAGATTGGCACCTTTGACGTGGTGTTGAGCGTTTCGTCTTGGGTCAGTCCGCCGATTACGAAGCTGTCGCCGTCGCGTACCGTTGCCGCAGTCTCCGCCAAGCGCTGGCTGATTGTCGGATATCCCTGGCTGAAGCCGGTTACACTCGACACGACGACATAGACGTGGCTTGAAACGAAGCCGTCGGCGCTAACTCGTGGAGCGATTTGAAGGGTCACACCGACGTTCACATATTGCACTTGCTGCGAAACGCCATTGACACCCGACAATGTGATCGACGTCA
>JBDSRE010000176.1:0-10896 GCA_039929465.1 Sphingomicrobium sp.
ATCACGGTCTGGTGCCTGGTGGCGAAGCTCGACCAGCTTGCGCTCGCCGGCAAAATCCGTCGCCCGGTTCCGCGCCGAGTTTAGCCTTTCGAACTCGCCGTTCGATCCGATTACCGCGACCGCCGGGGGCGCGCTTGCCGAATCGACCTTTGATCCGATTCCGCCGATCGCGATCCCGAAGACGATCGGGAATAAGGGCCCGAGGAGGAACAACAAGAAGGTCTTGCTGAATACCGTGGCGGTGAAATCGCGGCGTGCAACGACAAAGGCGGCGCGCAGGGTTTCGGGCATGGTCATGCCGCTTTCCCGGCCCGAATGTGACCCATGTCGCGGGCTGCGGCTCCGCCGGCGATGGCGATGAAGGCATCGTGGAGTCCGGGCCGCTCGATGCTCAGGGTCTCAATTCCGGCACCGCCGTCGATCAGCGCCTTGAGCAATGGCTCGGGCCCACCCTCGGGCAATTCGAAGCGCCACTCGCCGCCGATTCGCCGCGCCGTCCCAGGGATTGCCGAGCGCCACGGACCATCCTCGGCGCGGGTGCGTAAATGGACGATCGGGCGCAGCCGGCCGCGCGCCGAATCGACCGCCCCTTCGAACACCGCCCGCCCCTCGGCGATAATGACGATGCGCTCGCACAATCGCTCAGCATGGGCGATGACGTGGGTTGAGAAGATGACCGTCACCCCGGCCGCGGCTTGCTCACGGATGAGTTCTTCCAATTTTTCCTGATTGATCGCGTCGAGGCCCGAGAACGGCTCGTCGAGAACGATCAGCTTGGGCCGGTGAATGATCGTGCCGAGCAATTGGACGGTCTGCGCCATGCCCTTTGAAAGTGTTCGGATGGGCTTTTTGGCCCAGTCGCCGTGGCCACGCGATTCGAGCAGCTCAAGCGCTCGGCGGCGGCCTTCGGCGAGCGGAAGCCCGCGCAATGCACCCATGAAGGCGATCGCCTCCGCCGCCGGCATCGCGGGATAGAGGCCGCGCTCCTCGGGCAGATAACCGACCTGCCTCGCCGCTTCGAGCGGGCGGTCGTGGCCAAGCAATATGCGGCTGCCCGAGGTTGGATCGATGATCCCGAGCATCATTCGGATGGTAGTCGTCTTGCCCGCTCCATTGGGGCCGAGGATTCCGGTGATGCTGCCCTCGGGGACGGTCAGACTGACCCCGTCGACGGCGCGCTTGCCGTCGAAATCCATCACCAGGTCCCGCGCTTCGGCGGCAATCGCCCTTTCGTTCATGGCCGGCACGGGTAAATGGTGGGGACGCGATGACAAGCCTGAAACAGCGAATTTTCGACGAAGCGACGCGATTGGGCTTCGTCGCCTGTGGTTTCGCCCGCGCCGATGCAGCGGCGGAGGCGGGCGATGAACTCAAGGCATGGATTGCCGCCGGCCGCCATGGATCGATGGGCTGGATCGAGGACCGGCAGGAGCAGCGTGCTTCGCCGACGGCATTGTGGCCCGAAGCGCGGAGCGTGATCGCGCTGGCCATGAGCTATGCCCCGGCGGAGGATCCGCTGGCGCTTGCCGGAGACGGCGGAACCGGGCGAATCTCGGTCTATGCCCAGGGCGGCGATTATCACAAGACGGTCAAAAAGGCGTTGAAAGCGCTCGCCCGCTTCATCATCGCCGAAGCCCGAGGGGAGCTCAAAGTCTTCGTCGACACCGCGCCGGTGATGGAAAAGCCCCTGGCCCAGGCGGCCGGGATCGGGTGGCAGGGCAAGCACACCAATTTGCTCAGCCGGGCGCACGGCAATTGGCTGTTCCTCGGAATCATCATGACTAGCCTTGAACTCGAGCCCGATGCGCCGGCGCATGACGGCGAGCATTGCGGGACCTGCCGCCGCTGCCTCGACGCTTGTCCCACCCAAGCGTTCGACGGACCCCACCGAATCGATGCGCGGCGGTGCATTTCCTACCTCACCATCGAACATCCCGGCCCGATCCCGGTGGAATTCAGAAAGGCCATTGGCAACCGCATCTATGGCTGCGACGATTGCCTTGCGGTGTGCCCGTGGAACCGCTTCGCCGAAGCGGCGAGCGCCAATCGCGCGTTCCTGCCGAGAACCGAACTGGCGCGGCCTCGGCTGGCCGATCTCCTCAGGCTCGACGACGCCGCGTTCCGGTCGTTGTTCGCGGGATCGCCGATCAAGCGCATCGGCCGTGACCGCTTCGTCCGCAATTGCCTGATCGCCGCGGGCAATAGCGGGGAGCCGGGATTGGCCGATTTAGTGCGATCCCATTTGGATGACCCCAACCCAGTGCTTGCCGAAGCCGCTCGCTGGGCGCTCGATCAACTGGCCTTCGACTGAAACAGGCCGATGCACACTTCCTCGTTCGATTTAACCCCCGATGGCGCGCGGGTGTCGATATGTTCGACCCGAAGCGCCGTGACATTGCCGCCGACGGGATACAGGTAAGCGTCGATGACACAACGGCTGTTGCGGAACTGGAGCTTGAGGCTTGACCCCTCGCGTACTTGGAGCGCTGGGTTGCCGAGCTTGCCGACCAATTGCTGTGCGCTGAGGCCGACGAGCCCGGCGCGGTCGGTCTGGACCGGGATTACCGCAACCGGCACCGGCTCCGGCTGCCTGGGCGCAGTGGCGCAGGCGGAAAGCATGAGGGTCGAGGCGAGAATGTAGCGGCGCATGGCGGTGAGGATGCCCGCGCTGGCCGCCCGGCGCAAGGTTGCGCGTCGGGCAAATCGTCGCCTAAGCGGCTCACCGCGCCTCATTCGCCCGGAGAATCTATGACCGACCGCCGCTTCGACGTCACCGCCATCGGTAATGCAATCGTCGATGTTATCGCCGATTCCGATGACCAATTCCTTGCCGCGCAAGGCATGCGCAAAGGCGGCATGCGGCTGATCGACGAAGCCGAAGCGACCCGGCTGTACCAAGCGATGCGTCCGGGGCGCGAGGCCAGCGGCGGATCGGCCGCAAACACCGTCGCCGGCCTTGCCGCGTTCGGCCACAAGGCGGCGTTCATCGGCCAAATCGGGCAGGACCAGCTGGGCGAGATCTTCAGCCACGACATCCGCAGCCTCGGAGTGAGTTTCGACACCCCGGCGAAGGGCGCCATCGGCGCCACCGCGCGGTGCCTGATTCTGGTCACCCCCGACGCCCAGCGGACGATGAACACCTTCCTCGGCGCGGCGCAGATGCTGGTCAGCGAAGCGATCGATGAAGCGCTCATCGCCGATTCGAAAATTCTCTATCTCGAAGGCTATTTGTGGGACCCCGAGGCGCCGCGGCTGGCGATGCGCGCGGCGATCGCTGCGGCGCGCGAGGCCGGTACCCGGGTCGCCTTCAGTTTGTCCGACAGCTTCGTTGTCGAACGCCACCGCGACGACCTCAACGCCTTATTCGACGACGGCGCGATCGACATCCTGTTCGCCAATGCCGACGAGGCGGTGGCGCTGACCGGAGCGGAACGTTTCGAGGACGCAGTGAGCGCCCTCGCGCGCCGCGTTCCAACAGCGGTGGTGACCCGCGGCGATCAGGGCGCGGTCGCGGTTCGAGGCGAGGAGCGCGCGTTGGTCCCGGCTCAGCCCATTACCAAATTGGTCGACACCACCGGCGCCGGCGATCTGTTCGCTGCCGGCTTCCTGGCCGGCGAGGCGCGCGAGCTCGGGCTCGAGGAGTCGCTACGTCTGGGCGCGATCGCCGCCGCCGAAGTCATCCAGCATTATGGCGCCCGGCCCGAGGCCGACCTGAGCGCCCTTGCCGCCCAAGCGCAGGCTTGAGCCGCTAGGCGTCCTTGATCCCCGGCGTGTGAGCGTCGCCGATCGGCGGCACTGGCTGTGGCGGCGCATCGGGATCGAGTTCGGGCACATCGACGAGCCCGCGTCCGACATGACTGTGGCCGCGCGAATACGCGAAATAAACCACCAAACCGATAGCGCCCCAAATGATCAGCACCAACTTGGCGATGGTCGGCAAGAACAGATAAAGGCCAATGCAGCCGATGATCGCAGCCGGCGCGATAATCCCCACCGCGGGAGTGCGGAAGGGACGCTTGCGGGTCGGATCCTTGCGACGCAGGACGAGCACCGCGAGCGCGACCATGGCAAAGGCGAACAATGTTCCGGCGTTCGAATAATCGGCGAGCTTGCCGACCGGAAGGAACGCGGCGGCGAGAGTCACGACGATCCCCGTAAACGCGGTCACCACGTGCGGAGTGCGGAACTTGGGATGGACCGAGGCGAGCTTTTCGGGAAGCAGGCCGTCGCGCGCCATGACGAAGAAGATGCGGGTCTGGCCGAACATCATCATCAGCACGACCGAGGGCAAAGCGATGAACGCGGCCACGCCCATCAGGTCGCCGATCCGCTCATAGCCGATCGAGCGCAACACATGGGCCAGCGCCTCCTTCGAGCAGACCAAAGGTTCGGCCAGCCCGCTGGCGACGATCGATTTGCATTGCAACGCCATTTCGGCCGAGCCCGGGGCGAGCGTCGCGCCGGCCGCGTCGCGCACTGGGTCGGCACCGATGGCGCCGATCGCGCCGGCTGCCACGAGCAAGTAAAAGACGGTGCAGAACAACAACGAGCCGATCAGCCCAATGGGGACGTTGCGCTGCGGATTGATGGTTTCCTCGGCAGCGGTCGAAACCGCATCGAAGCCGACATAGGCAAAGAAAATCGAGGCCGATGCGCCGACCACGCCATAGGTTCCCCAACCGTTGGGAATGAAGGGCTCGAAATGCGCGCCATTCATGACCGGAAGGGTCAGCGCCACGAACACCGACAGCGCAACCACCTTGACCAGCACCAATACCGAGGTGAAGCGGGCACTTTCCTTGGTGCCGAGGATGAGCAGGCCAGTAACGAGCAAGGCAATGACCACCGCTGGCAGGTTGATCATCCCGCCCTGGCTCGGCCCGACCGCAATCGAGAGCGGCATCTCCACCCCCCAGCTTCGCAGCAAACCGACGAAATAGCCCGACCAACCGACCGCGACCGCGCTCGCGCCCACAGCATATTCGAGGATCAGGGCCCAGCCGACCGTCCAGGCCAGAAGCTCCCCCATCACCGCATAAGTATAAGTATACGCCGAGCCCGAAACCGGAACCATTGCCGCCAATTCGGCGTAACAAAGCGCCGCGACCGCGCAGACGAAACCGGCGATGACGAAGCTGACAAGCATCGCCGGGCCAGCCTTTTGCGCGGCTTCCGACGTCAGCACGAAAATCCCGGTGCCGATGACCGCGCCGATTCCAAGCATGGTCAGCTGGAACGCGCCCAGCGAGCGATGGAGACCTTTTTTCTCCGCGGTGGCGAGAATTGCGTCGAGCGATTTCACTCGGCCCAATAGGCCCCCTGGCGGTGCTGCGGTGGCCATAAACTTTTCCCCTCGGTCGATGCTTTGCGACGGAGCCTAGCGCCTGTCGCGGCAAGGGCAATCCCCAAATGCTCTAGCGGTCGAGCATCGGCCCAAGCGGGCGGCCGCCAAACAGGTGAACATGAAGGTGCGGCACTTCCTGCCCGCCATCGCGCCCGACATTGGCGAGGAGCCGGTAGCCGGGGCTGGCCAGGCCGGCTTCACGCGCAATGCGCCCGACCGCTCGGACGAAGGCGGCGATCTCTTCGTCCGAGGCGTTGGCCGAGAAATCGTCCCACGACACGTAACGCCCCTTAGGGATGACCAGGATGTGGTTTGGCGCAAGCGGATTGATGTCATCGAAGGCGAGCACGTGGTCGTCCTCGAACCGCTTTCGGCACGGCACCTCCCCGCGCAATATCCGAGCGAAGATGTTGCTGTCGTCATAGGGCGTGGCGACGTCAATTGGCATCGGCGTTGAGTGCCGATTTCGACCGCCCGACGTCAAGCTTATTATCGGTTTTCGTCGCCCCTTCAGCCTTGACCGCGCGCCGTGCCGCGTTACCACCAAGGCAATGAGCGACGATGCCCCCGAGAGCCTGATCCCCTATGACGAGATCGTCCAGGACGCGCTCCGCGCGGTGGTCGGGCGGGTGCTTAGCGAGGTCGGCGCGAGCGGAAGCCTGCCCGGCGATCATCATTTCTACATCACTTTCAAGACCGCGATGCCGGGTGTCGCCATCCCCAAGCATCTGTCCGAGCGCTTTCCCGACGAGATGACGATCGTCATCCAGCATCGTTTTTGGGACCTCAAGGTCGAAGAGGACGGCTTCACCGTCGGACTGTCGTTCGGCGGCGTGCCGTCGGTTTTGGTAGTGCCGTTCGCGGCGGTGACCCAGTTCCACGACCCGGCGGTTGAGTTCGCGCTGACCTTCAAGGCCGATTCGGCGGCCGAGCCGATCGCCGATGAAGCGCCGGAGAATGATGAGCCGGGGGCGGCGGACGAAGCGGCCGAAGATGACGGCTCGAACGTCGTCAGCGTCGACTTTACGCGGAAGAAATAAGCATGAGCGGAACACGCACCGAACAGGACAGTTTCGGCCCGATCGAGGTCCCCGCCGACGCCTATTACGGCGCCCAGACCGAGCGCTCGGTGCTCAATTTCCCGTTTGGGCCGAGCGAGCAGATGCCGCTCGAGATCGTCCATGCCCTGGGCTTCGTCAAACAGGCGGCGGCGCGCGTCAATGCGCGAATCGCCGGGCTTGACCCCAAACTCGCCGAGCTCATCCAGCAGGCCGCCGGCGAGGTGGCGCGCGGCGACCTCGACAACCAGTTTCCGCTGGTGATCTGGCAAACCGGGTCGGGCACCCAGTCGAATATGAACGCCAATGAAGTGATCGCCGGGCGCGCCAATGAATTGCTCACCGGCAAGCGCGGCGGCAAGGATCCGGTCCACCCCAACGACCATGTCAACCAGAGCCAGTCGTCGAACGACAGCTTCCCCACAGCGATGCATATCGCGGCTGCACGGGCGGTGCGGATGCGGTTGCTCCCGGCGCTTCAAACGATCCACGCGCGGCTCGCCGATCAGTCGAAGAAATGGGACCATCTGGTCAAGATCGGACGAACCCATCTGCAGGACGCCACCCCACTGACACTGGGTCAGGAATTTTCCGGCTATGCCCAGCAGATCGCCGATTGCATCGACCGGGTCGAGGGGATGATGCCGCGCTTGTTCCGACTCGCCCAGGGCGGGACCGCGGTCGGAACCGGCCTCAACGCGCCCAAGGGCTTTGCCGACGCCTTCGCCAAGGAAGTGTCGACTCTGACCCAGCTGCCCTTCACCTCGGCGCCCAACAAGTTCGCCGAATTGGCCGCGCACGATACGATGGTCGAGCTATCGGGCGTGCTCAACGTGATTGCGGTAGCGCTGACCAAGATCGCCAACGATATTCGATTGATGGGATCGGGGCCGCGCTGCGGGCTTGGCGAATTGAAATTGCCCGAAAACGAGCCCGGAAGCTCGATCATGCCGGGCAAGGTCAATCCGACCCAGGCCGAAATGCTGACCATGGTCGCAGCCCAAGTCATGGGCAATCATGTCGCGGTAACCATCGGCGGGCTCCAGGGGCACCTCGAGCTCAACGTGTTCAAGCCGCTGATCATCGCCAATGTCATCCGCTCGATCAACCTGCTTTCGACCGGAATGGAGAGCTTCACGGAGCGGATGCTCGACGGCGCCGAGCCCGACGAGGAGCGCATCGCCGAATTGATGAACCGCAGCCTCATGCTGGTCACCGCGCTCGCCCCCGAAATCGGCTACGACAACGCCGCGGCGATCGCCAAGCACGCCCACAAGCACAAGCTGACCCTGAAGGAAGCCGGCCTCAAACTCGGGCTGGTCGACGAAAAGACGTTCGATCGGGTGGTGAGGCCCGAAACGATGATCGGGCGCTAAAGCGCGAGGTTGAAGCGCACCCCGAAATTGTCGATTCCGGGATTCTGGCGGCTGAACAAGGTCGCATGGCTCATATGCACCCAGCTCGCCTCGATTGTCGCGCGCGGCGCCAGTCGAACCCCGATCCCGAGTTCGGGCTCGAACAATATTCGGCTCCCGAAATCGATCTTGCCATTGGTCGGGTCGGAGAAGTTTTTCGTGGACCCGGTCTGGATTGCGAGACCAAGTCCCGGGCGGATATAGACTTTATCGCCGAACTTGGCCGAAACCCCGATCGCTCCGTAATTGGTCTCGCCGGCGGTATTGACCGCGATGAAGGCATAAGGCTGGATCGGAGTCGCCGCGATCTTGCCGAAGCGATAGCCGGCCATGATGTCGGCACCGCCTTCGATGCCCGACTTGGTCAACGGAGTGTCGACGTCGTGGATAAAAACCCCGCCGAACACTTCACCGGCCGCGGCGGGCGAAGCGGCGAGGGTCGAAGCGAGCAGAAGGGAAGCGAAACAGGCTGCAAACTTCACGGTCATGTTCCTTTGAAAAGCGCGGTCGTTCAGCGCCTTACAGACCAGAAGCTGAACAAACTCAAGCGCCCGCCTGCCACGCCGCGATTGCCTGGTTCGGCGCAAGCAACATCCAGATGTTGAGCGTGAGATTGTCGCGGATGACCATCAGCGGCACAAGCTCCAGCACGGCGAGCGCAACAATCGCGCCCCACATTGGCAGCTTGCGCGCGGCGAAGAAGCCAAGCGCCATCATCGCCACGTCGGACAGTGAATTGACGATGCTGTCGCCATTATAGCCAAGCGCCGCGGTCGCCTCGCGGTAGCGGTCAATGATCAACGGGGTGTTCTCGAGCACTTCCCATCCCGACTCGATGCCCAAAGCGAGGACGAATCGCCACTCGACCGGCCAGCGCGGAAGGACCAAGCGCAGCGCGGCATAGAACAACAAACCGTGGACGATATGGCTGGCGCTGTACCAGTCTGCGAGCATCTGGCTGGTTTCTGCGCTGTCACGGGCGGCGACCCACAGCTTGAGAGTGCCGCAGGTGCAGATCGGCGCCCGCCCCATCGCCAGCAAGATCAATGCCGCTGTAACAACGATCGCCGCTGCGGCGATGAGTGAACGGCGCTGCGAAGTCATCACCGTCACCATGCGCGACACAAAGGCGCTTGCAAAGTCCGCCGGTTCGGCGGCAATCAGGCGCCATGCTACGCACCTATGGCCCGGGCTGTGACGGATCGACCATCGATGTTGCGCGCCAGCACATCCCCGACCATGCCAGCTGGATCGACCTCGAATCGCCGACCCGCGAGGAAGAAGCGCTGGTTGAACGGTGCATCGGGGTCGAGGTCCCGACCCAGGCCGACATCACCGAAATCGAGCCGTCGAGCCGCCTCTACGAACGTGGCGGCGCGCTCTACATGACGATCAGCACACTGACCGGAATCACCGAGGGCGAGCCGACCACGATTCCACTGGCCTTCGTCCTCACGGACGACCGGCTCGTGACCCTGCGCTACCAGACCCCAAAGCCGGTTCGCGACTTCATTAGCCACATCAGCCGCGAGCCGGCGCTGGTCAGCGACTCGGCGACCGCCCTGCTCCGCCTGCTCGATACGATCATCGACCGTCTGGCCGACGAGATCGAGGTTCTGGGCGACGACATCGAGCAGATTTCCAGCCAGATTTTCTCCCGCAGCATCGACGCCCGGCGGATACCCGCGGCGCGCCTGACCGCGCTCCTCACCCGAATCGGACGCGCCCAGACCCTGCTCGCCAAGATCCGCTACACCGCGGTCAGCACCAGTCGGATGCTGACCTTCCTCGCCACCAGCGATCGGATGCAGGGTGCGAAGCAAAGCGCGGGCCGCAATCGTCTTTCAAGCCTGTCGACCGACGCGCATGCGCTGACCGAACATGCCAGTTTCCTGTCCGCCAATCTTACGTTCCTGCTGGACGCTTCGCTCGGGCTCATCGGAGTGGAGCAGAATGCGGCGATGAAACTGTTTTCCTGGGCCGCGGTGGTGTTCCTTCCCCCGACCCTCATCGCCGGCATTTACGGAATGAACTTTCGTTTCTTTCCCGAGCTCGGCTGGCATTTCGGCTATTACGGCGCGCTCAGCCTGATGCTCGCAAGCGCGGTCCTCCCCTATCTTTATTTCCGCTGGCGCCGCTGGATTTGAGTGCGGGCGGCCAGTTTGCCGGTCACCGCCACGATTGCTAAGGCGCGCCTGCACGCATTCGCGGCGGCCAGGCGATCGCCACAGTTAAGGAACCCCATGATCCCGACCGGCAAGGACAGCCTCGACACCCGCTCCACCCTGACGAGCGGGGGCAAGTCCTTCGCTTATTATTCGCTGCCCAAGGCGGCAGCCAAACTCGGCGACATGTCGCGATTGCCCTTTTCGATGAAGGTCCTGCTCGAAAATCTGCTTCGCTTCGAGGATGGCGAGACGGTCACGCATGACGACCTCAAGGCGATGGTGGAGTGGCTCAAGGAGCGCCGAATCAATCGCGAGATCCAGTATCGCCCGGCGCGGGTGCTGATGCAGGATTTCACCGGCGTTCCTGCGGTCGTCGATTTGGCCGCGATGCGCGATGCGATGGTTGAACTTGGCGGCGAGGCCAAGGCGATCAATCCGCTGGTCCCGGTGCACTTGGTCATCGACCATAGTGTGATGGTCGATGCCTTTGGTACCCCGCAGGCGTTCGGCACCAATGTCGAGCTTGAATATCAGCGCAACGGCGAGCGCTACGAATTCCTCAAATGGGCAACCCGTGCGTTCGACGATTTCCACGTCGTCCCGCCGGGCACCGGAATCTGCCACCAGGTCAACCTCGAGCATATCGCGCAAGGCGTGTGGACCGGTCCCGACCAGTCCGGAGACATGGTCGCTTATCCTGACACTCTGGTCGGCACCGACAGTCACACCACCATGGTCAATGGGCTTGGCGTGCTTGGCTGGGGAGTCGGTGGGATCGAGGCCGAAGCGGCGATGCTCGGCCAGCCGATCAGCATGCTCATCCCCGAAGTCGTGGGCTTCCGCCTTGACGGCAAACTGAGCGAGGGGATCACCGCCACCGACCTTGTCCTCACCGTCACCCAGATGCTTCG
>JBDSRE010000177.1:0-8914 GCA_039929465.1 Sphingomicrobium sp.
GTGCGCTGGTTGGACTGATCGTTCCGCTGGCATTGGCCGATGGCGCCGCGAGCGGCCGGCCGGTGGCGCGGAGCAGCGCCTGCATCGCCGGATGGGCCGGGACTCGAAGGCCGATGGTGGTCAGTCCGGCGGTTACGATCGCAGCGATTGGGGATCCACTGCGCAAGGGCAGAACGAGCGTCAGCGGCCCCGGCCAATGCGCCTGGGCAAGCGCGAGCGCCTCATCTGAGAAAGTCGCCAACGCCTCGGCTCCGGCGAGGTCGGGGATGTGGACGATCAGCGGGTTGAAGTCGGGGCGGCCCTTGGCGGCAAAAATCTTGGCGACGGCTTCAGCGTTGGCTGCATCGGCGGCGAGGCCGTAGACGGTTTCGGTCGGAACCGCGACAGGGTCGCCCGCGAGGATCAGGCGCGCGGCTTCGGCGATCGCTCCGTCGCTGACGGCAAGGACTTGGGTGGCAGACGGCATTGCTCGCACAGTTAGACGATCAAGCGGGATGCGAAAAGTTCAGGCTGTCTCCGACTGATCGAATACCGACGAGTCGATCCCGAGCCGCTCCATTCGCGCGCGGATGCCGGGCAGCTCGTGGGTGAGGAAGCGTTGGCGCTCGGTATCACGCAGCCGTGTCCTGGCGCCGTTGGCAACGAACATGCCGACTCCGCGCTTGACCACGATCAGTCCTTCGTCCTGGAACCCTTGATAGGCTTTGGCCACGGTCAGCGGATTGGCCTGCTGCTCCGCGGCGAGCGCACGGACCGAGGGAAGCGGGTCGCCGTCATTATAATGGCCGGCAAGAATGGCATCGGCGATGATGTCGCGCAGACGCACGTAGACCGGTTTTTCATGGGGCGTTCGCAGCGTCATGCTGTCCTAATACAGCTAATCGCAGCAAATTCAAACGGAATTACGTTTTGGGTGCTTGCCAAGGCCTTGCGACCGTCTCCAGAATCGGCCGCGGGCGTTCCTCCAATTCGCGCCCGGCGGTGCCGATGAAGATGAAACCCGCAATGCGCTCGCCCGGCCCGCAAAACGCGGTTCGGACGCGATCTGAATAGGCTCCCCAACCGGTCAGCCAGCCGCCAGCATAGCCGAGCGCGTGGGCGGCGTGGAGGATATTCATCCCCGCTGCACCGCACGACAATATCTGCTCCCACTCGGGAATTTTATGGTCGGCGATCGGGGCGGAGATGAGCACGATCAGCGACTGACCCTGTCGCGCGAATTCCTCAGCGGCGTCGAACTTGGCCGGAAGCGCGTCCGGTTCCTCTTTGGCCAGCGCGCTAGTCAGAAGCCGCGCGAAATCGTCACGCTGGTCGTTGCCGACAGTGACGAATCGCCACGGAAAGAGCTTGCCGTGGTCCGGAGTGCGCGCGCCGATGGTGAGTATTTGCTCGAGCTCGGCGGGGGAGGGGCCGGGCGCAACCATCTCGCGCGGGCGGCCCGAGCGACGCGTTTGGAGGAGTGAGAGGGGCGAGGATCCGTCATTGAGCACCATTTGTCCGCCCTAGCTGGCGCGTGACAACTTTACACGGCTCAAGTTGGCGCTAGTCTCCCCGCCAGGACAGGACAGAAGGCACGGGCGACCGCCCGCAGCCTGGCCAAGGAGATATTACACATGGTCGACACCCCGACCGCGGATAATCCGCGCGAGCCGGATATCAGCCACGAGAACCCCGCCGATCCCAATGAATGGTTCGGCCATCCGCGGCAGCTGGCACGGTTGTTTACCACCGAAATGTGGGAGCGCTTTGGCTATTACGGCATGCGAGCGCTGCTGACCCTCTACCTGACCAAGCATTTCATCTTCGGCGATCGTGAAGCGACCGGGCTATACGGCGGCTTTACTGCGTTGGTCTATCTCACCCCGCTTGTTGGCGGGCTCCTTGCCGATCAATATCTCGGGTCCAAAAGGTCGGTGAAGTTCGGCGCGATCATGATGGCGCTCGGCTATCTCACTTTGTGCTTCGGCGGTGAGCAGGCCAAGCCCTATGCGACGATCGACGGCCAGCGCTTTGAAGTTCAGGTCACCAATCAGACCGACGGTCCAAGCAGTAACGCAGCCGAGCAGCGCTTTCTGGTCATCCCGGCAACCGCCAATGCTCCGGGCACGCGCTATTTGATCAAGGGCAATGAAGACAGCAGCGTCAGCCTTGTTGGTCCCGGCGGCCGAGTCGCCCGAACAGTCCTCGGCGACAGCTTCGAAAGCGCCGGCCAACGCGACCCGTTATACGTCACGATCATGCTCCTAGCTCTGTCGCTGGTGTCGATCGGCAATGGCTTCTTCAAACCCAACATCTCGACCATTGTCGGCTCTCTTTACGACAAGACTGACCGCCGCCGAGACGCGGGATTCACGATTTTCTACATGGGCATCAACCTCGGCTCAATCGCCAGCCAGGCGCTGTGCCCGTTCCTCGCCGACCGCTTCGGTTGGTGGGCCGGCTTCGGGCTTGCAGCGTTCGGCATGGCGCTGAGCTGGGCGTTGATTCAGTTCGACGGCGGGCGCCTCGCCGGATTTGGCGACCCGCCCGAGCGCAGCGGTCCCGACCGCTCGATTCCGATTTATATCGGCGCCGTGCTGTTCGTTCCGGTAGTCTATTTCCTGTTCATTAATTTGATGGGTTCGGCGCCGGCCGCTGCCGGCTCGGGCTTCGTCGGGTATCTGGCCTCGCTTCCGCTGATGGGCAAATTGCTGTTCGGGACCTTCGTCATCGGCATTCCGGGGATTCTTGCCTGGTCCTATCAAAAGGGCTCGAAGGCGGAATTTCAGATGATGCTCGCGGCGATGGTGCTGATCATCTTCAACGTCGTTTTCTGGACCTTGTTCGAGCAGGCGGGATCGTCGCTGACCCTGTTCGCCGATCGCAACACCGACCTCCATGTCATCGGCAATTTCAGCGTCTCGGCACCGCAAACGCAGGTCCTAAACCCGATCTTCATCGTCCTTCTGGCGCCGCTGATGAGCATCCTGTGGACCCGGCTTGCCAAGCGCAATCTCGAACCGACAATCCCGGTCAAGTTCGGGCTCGCGCTGATGGGCGTCGGTGCCGGATTCCTGTTCCTGGTGTTCGGGACGCAGTTCGTCGGCCCTGATTTCAAGGTCGGGTTTTGGTGGCTCGGCGGGCTGTATCTGATCCATTCGATCGCCGAGCTTGCGATCAGCCCAGTTGGCCTGAGCATGATCACCAAGCTATCGATCGCGCGCATCGTCGGGCTGATGATGGGGGTGTGGTTCCTGTCGATTGCCTGCGCCCAATATGTCGCCGGGCTGGTCGCCCAGGTGGCCAGCGTCGACACCGTCGGCGGTCAGGTCACCAACCTCCAGGTCTCACTTGCCACTTACACCGGCGTGTTCACCAAGATCGGTTGGGTCGCGGTGATCATCGGAGCGGTGCTGCTGGCGCTGGCGTGGCCGCTTAAGAAGTTGATGCACGGTGTCAAATAAAGGTTGGGCCGGGCTGGCCGCCGCCGCCGCGTTGCTGTCGGGCTGCGCGGCGATGGCGCCCAAGCCCAAACTCGCGGCTGCGGTGCGGATCAATGAGGATCCCTATCCTTCGACCTATCAGCGGTATCCCGGAGCACTGACCGTCATCCGCCACGCCACCGTTTTCGACGGCGACGGGAAGCGGTTCGACAACGGCACCGTGGTGTTCGGCGACGGTGCGATCAAGGCCATCGGCGGGTCTGACCTCGTCAGCCCCACCGGCGCGATCGAAATCGACGGCACCGGCAAATGGGTCACTCCGGGGATTATCGATATCCACAGCCATCTCGGCGATTATCCCTCGCCGGGGGTAGAATCGCTTTCCGACGGCAATGAAGCGACCTCGCCGGCGCGGCCCGAAGTGTGGGCCGAACATAGTGTGTGGCCGCAGGACCCGGGCTTTTCGCGCGCGCTGATCAATGGCGGTATTACCTCGCTTCAGATCCTGCCGGGATCCGCCAATCTGTTCGGCGGGCGCTCGGTGACGCTCAAGAATGTGCCCGCGCGCACCACCCAGGGGATGAAATTCCCTGGTGCGCCTTACGGCTTGAAAATGGCCTGCGGCGAGAATCCGAAGCGGGTCTATGGCTCGAAGGGCAATATGCCGCAAACCCGGATGGGCAATATCGCTTATGCCCGCGGGGTGTGGCTCAAGGCCCAGTCGTACAAGCGTAAATGGGACAGATATTACGGCAAGGGCGGAGAAATGCCTGAGCGCGACATCGCCATGGATACGCTGATGGGCGTCCTGAGTGGCCAGATTCTTGTCCACAACCATTGCTACCGGGCCGACGAAATGGCGCAGATGATCGATATGGCCAAGGAATTCGGATACAAGATCACCGCCTTCCACAACGCGGTCGAAAGCTACAAGCTCGCCGACATCCTCGCGCGCGAGGGCATTTGCTCGGCGATGTGGGCCGACTGGTACGGGTTCAAGATGGAAAGCTATGACGCGGTGAAGGAGAATATTCCTTTGGTCCACAATGCCGGCGCTTGCGCGATCGTCCACAGCGACGACCCCAACGGCATCCAGCGCCTCAATCAGGAAGCCGCCAAGGCACTCGCCGACGGCCGCCGCGCGGGCATCAACATAGCCGACGAAGTGGCGTGGGAATGGCTAAGTCGCAATCCCGCCCGGGCGATGGGCATCGGCGACAAGACGGGTACTCTCGCCGCGGGCAAAATGGCCGATGTGGTGATGTGGAACGGCAATCCGTTCAGCGATTACTCGCGCCCTGAACGGGTGTGGGTCGATGGCGCCGAAATGTTCGATGCCAATAATCCGCGTAAACGGCCGGTCAGCGATTTCGAGCTTGGCCAGCCGGGTGAAGGGGATGCGAAGTGACTCGCTGGGCGCTTTCGGCATTGCCGGTTGTCCTGAGCGAAACGCGCAGGCTTCGTTCAGGACGAACGATATTCGGTCTCGCGCTGATGCTTCTTTCGGCCGCTCCTGCCGCCGCGCAGACCGTCGCTTTTACCAATGGCACGGTGGCGCTGGGCGACGGTTCCGACCCGATCCCAGGCGGCACAGTCCTGATGCGCGACGGGCGCATTGTCGCCGCTGGTGCGATGCGCTTCAAATTGCCGGCCGACACCATCGTCATCGACGCCACCGGAAAATGGGTCACTCCCGGAATCGTCGCGGGCTTTTCGCGGCTCGGTTTGAGCGAGGTCGATCTCGGCGCCGACGCGTCCGACGACACGTCGGCCAATGGCCCGTTCAGCGCGGCGATCGATGTCGTTCCCTCGATCAATCCCTTAAGCACGCCGATTGCCGTCAACCGCGCCGATGGAGTCACCCGGGCGCTGGTCGCGCCAGCGGCGGCGCGCAGCATTTTCGCCGGCCAGGGCGCGGTAATCGATACCGGCGCCGACATGAACCCGATCACCGCGGCGCGGAAGTTCCAGTTTGTCGAGCTTGGCGAAACCGGTGCCGACAAGGCCGGCGGCTCGCGCTCATCGGCCCATGCCTTGTTCCGCAACGCGCTCCGCGAAGCAGCCGAGCTAAGCCGCTATGCAGCGCCAATCGCCGGTTCAGGCGGTGGGCGCCAAGACGCGCGCGATCAGCCGGTGATCGCCAATCCCAATGAATCGCGAATGACGGGGCCGGGCGCAAAGCGCAGCGACGACGTCCTTCTGACCCGCTTCGATGCCGCGGCGCTGGTCCCGGTGCTTCAAGGGCGGCAATATCTTCTGGTTCATGTCGAGCGCGCCAGCGACATTCTCGCGGTGCTCGACCTCAAGCGCGATTATCCCCGGCTCAAGCTGGTGCTGGTCGGCGCAACCGAAGGCTGGACGGTGGCCGAGCGAATCGCGCGCGAACGGGTTCCGGTGATTGCCTCCGCGGTTAATGATTTGCCGGCCTCGTTCGAGATGCTCGCCGCGACCCAGTCCAATGTCGGGCGCATGCGCAACGCCGGGGTCGAGGTGTCGATCGGGATGATCGACGATACCGACACCCGCAACCTCTTCGTCGAGCGCCAATATGCCGGCAATCTCGTCGCTCTGACGCGGCTTCCCGGCAATACCGGTGTCAGCTGGGGCGAGGCGCTGGCGATGATCACCTCGCGCCCGGCGCAGGCGATCGGCATGGGCGGCGAGATCGGCAGCCTGACGCCCGGCCGCCGTGCCGATGTCGTCATCTGGTCGGGCGATCCCCTCGAAGGATCGAGCGCCGCCGAGCAAGTCTATATCGACGGCGTCCGCCAGCCGCTCGACACCCACCAGACCAAATTGCTCGATCGCTATCGTTATCTGCCGCGGCGGGAGTTGCCGGAGGCGTACCGGCATTAAGGGTGGCGGGGGCGATGGAGGTAACGTGCGCCTTCGACCCGTTGCGGACGTTAGCGTGTGTCTTTCTCGTAATTAACCTTAACGCCCGAGAAGGTCGATTTTTGCGTGAACACCCGCGCCTTTGCGTCGTAACGAACGAGGAGGTTTCCGGGAGAGAGCCAGCGTATCTCGACCCAAGGCCCACCCCATGAGGAAACGCTTGCTTCGCCGTGGTCGGTGTCGGCAACAAAGACGTTGCCTGATCCAGATGGAGCTTGTCCTGTATCAACGACAGACACTTGGCTGGAGAAGCCAGTAGTTGCGCCACAGTCCCGCTGAAATAAGACGGCCTGCAAATCGCCGCTGGATGGATCAGCCGTTGAGATGAGGCTGTTCTGACAAGTGTCGGAGCAACCGCTCGCTAAGGTCCCCATCATTGCTACGGCTGCGCTTTTTCTCATCGGCAGATCGTAGGAGCGGCAGCGCCATCGTCAATGTCCGCTTTCCACCCATTGCGGACATTGCAAAATAGGATATCGGCTGACATTGCCGATGGCTCCGATGCCAGCGACTTCTTGCCTCTCTTCCCGTCATTATCCGAATGCCATCTCCTTGCGCGCGTACGCGCACGCGCGCGTGAAGGTGGGAACATTGGGACCATTCTTGGAGCCGCTGCTGGTGCCGGATTGTTTCGCTTCATTCGCAATGACGGCTAAGCACGGCCCATGACACGCAAATTCTTCGGCACCGACGGCATTCGCGGGACCACTAATGAGGAGCCGCTGACGGCGGCGACCGCGCTTGCGGTGGGCCAGGCGGCGGGGGCGCATTTCCTGCGCGGCGATCACCGGCACCGGGTGGTCATCGGCAAGGACACGCGGCTTTCGGGGTACATGATGGAATCGGCGATGGTCGCGGGATTCACCAGCGTCGGCATGGACGTGGTTCTGCTCGGGCCGATGCCAACTCCGGCGGTGGCGATGCTCACCGTGTCGATGCGCGCCGATCTGGGCGTGATGATCTCGGCCAGCCACAACCCGTACGTCGACAATGGCATCAAAATGTTCGGCCCCGACGGCTATAAATTGAGCGACGACGACGAGCATGCGATCGAGGATCGGCTCGAGCAGAAACCGAAGCTGGCCAAGTCGGAGATGATCGGCCGAGCCCGCCGCATCGACGATGCCCGCGGCCGATATGTCCATTTTGCCAAATCGACCTTTCCCGATCATTTGCGCCTCGATGGGCTCAAGATCGCGGTCGATTGCGCCAATGGCGCGGCGTATCATGTTGCGCCCGATGCCTTGTGGGAGCTTGGCGCCGAAGTCGTTCCGCTTGGGGTTTCTCCCGACGGCACCAACATCAACCACCAATGCGGTTCGATGCATCCCCGGGCGCTGCAGGAAACGGTGGTCGCGAGCGGCGCCGATATCGGCCTTGCGTTCGACGGCGATGCCGACCGCCTGATCGTGTGCGATGAGAAGGGCGAGTTGGTCGACGGCGACCAGTTGATGGCGCTGATCGCGCTCGGTCTCCACGCGCGCGGGGAATTGAAAGGCGGGGTGGTGGTGGCGACGGTGATGTCCAACCTCGGGCTCGAGCGGAAACTGGCAACAAGCGGTCTCGGCCTCACCCGGACCAACGTCGGTGACCGCCACGTCCTTGCGGAAATGCGCAAGACCGGCTGCAACGTCGGCGGCGAGCAATCGGGGCATATCATCCTCGCCGATCATTCGACCACCGGCGACGGGCTTGTCGCTGGCTTGCAGGTGCTCGCCGCATTGGTGGAGGAGCAACGCCCGGCCAGCGATTTGCTGCGCCAGTTCGACCCGGTTCCGCAGGTGCTCAAGAACGTCCGCTACAACGGCGGTTCGCCACTTCGGGATGAAGCGGTCAAGGCACGAATCGCCGCCGCCGAGGCCGAACTCGAGGGCCGCGGCCGGTTGCTCATCCGCAAATCGGGCACCGAGCCGCTGATCCGGGTCATGGCCGAAGGCGACGACGGCGCGCTGGTCGAGCGGCTGGTCGACGATATTTGCGCGGCGGTTCAAGCGGCCGCGTGAACGCTTTGTTTGTCTTTATCGATTACAGGCTGACCGCGTGCACATGGAGAATTTCGTTTCGCAGGGGGCGCGGGCGGGGACAGGCATGACCTCGACTGCGCGAATCCTGATTATCGCCGGCTCGGATTCGGGTGGCGGCGCTGGCGTTCAGGCGGACATCAAGACCGTGACCATGCTCGGCGGCCATGCGCTGACGGCGATTACCGCGGTGACTGCCCAGAATACGCTCGGCGTGAACGCCATCCATCCCGTTCCGGCCGAGATCATTCTCGCCCAGATCGACGCCGTCGCCGGAGACATTGGCGTTGATGCGGTCAAAATCGGGATGATTGGCGGGGCTTTCGCCGCCGAGCAGATCGCCATCCGCCTTGAACAGATGCGCGCCGAGCAGCCGGGACTGCCGATCGTGTTCGATCCGGTGATGGTCGCGACCAGCGGCGCAGCGCTCGCCGACGACGCCACCGTCGCCGCCTTCGGTCGGCTGATGAGTGTCGCCACTATCGCTACCCCCAATCTGCCCGAATTGGAGCGCTTGACCGACGAGGAGGACCCGGTCGCGGCGGCGCTCCATCTGGTTGGCCAATATGGCTGCGC
>JBDSRE010000178.1:0-5111 GCA_039929465.1 Sphingomicrobium sp.
CGCGTGGCGATGGGATGGAAACTGCTCTGGGGATCATTGGGGCTGTGGCTTCTCGGGCTGGTACTCAACCCGGTTTCCTTGCCAGCAGCGTTGTTGATCGGGGTTCCACTGCGCTTCAAATTGCTGATTTTCGTCGCCGCGTTGCAACTCGTCGCAGTCGTCCTTGCCGCGATCTGGCTATGGCCAGTCGTTCGCCGTCGGCGATTGAGCCTGTGGTCGATCGTTTTGATGGTGCTGTTGGTAGCAATGAGCAGTCTTTACCATTTCGTCTGGCTCAATCGCTCCGGAGTCTAGGCGAGCGATCTTCAGCGTCCGATTTTGGTGCTTTCGACATAGCCGACTCGGCGTTCGCTACCGGCATAGCCCCAGGCCCAGCCAAGCGTGCTGTCGAGGACCGCGAACGGTTCGCCCTGATCGAGCCGGCGGATGAGCACTGCATCGCCTGCTGGCCGGTCGCGGAGAGCGGCGCCGGCATTGATCCGGCACTCCACCGGATCGGCATAATGGGAGGCGATCACCTGCCCGGCGAGCGCTGCGTCGGCCAAGTCTGGGCGATAGGCGTTGAAATCCGGATCGGGCGGGTTCGAGGGTCCGCCGAGCGCGAATGCGCTACCGCTGGTGGGCGAAGGCAGGGGCTTGCTGGGCGAGGGTCGGGCGCTGGAGGTCAGTGCCGTTTCCCCCCGCGAGATGTCGTTTGAAGATGTCAAGAAATTCAGCCCCGTTGCTGGTTCGAACGACGAACACATTGCGGCGGTCGTCCTGATCGCGCTCGCGGCGCAGATAACCGAGGCCGCCAAGCGTATTCAAGGCGCGCGTTACAACGGGCTTCGACACGGCGAGTAAACGAGCGAGGCCGCGAACGGTATGCGGGCCCGGAGTGAGATAAACCAGCATCAGCAAGGCCATTTGACGGTTGGTCAGATCCGGCTCGCCCGAACGAACGTAGGCAATCAGAGCCTTCATCCAATGGGCAAGCGATGCCTCGCTCATGACGGTCGATCTCCTCAGCGGTCGCGTAGCTGCGAAAGTAAACCGGCAAGGCAGTGAATTGTTGCACCGGCGAAGCGGAAAATCCCGATTTTTCTGTCAATTGCGTGGTTATTGGACGCTCAACCGGCGCTCGATCGCTGCGAAGGCGGCGCGCATTCCAAGCGCCTCACCGCCCTTGGGCCGGCCTGGCTTGGCGGCATCGCGCCAGGCGAAGGTATCGAGATGCGCCCATTGCAGTCCCGCGGGGACGAAGCGCTTCAGAAACAGCGCTGCGGTGATGCATCCGGCCATCGGCGACGTGGCGCTGTTGGTGCAGTCGGCAAGATCGCTCTTGAGCATCTCTTGATAAGGATCCCACAGCGGCATTCGCCACACCGGATCGCCGACTTCGCTTCCGGTCTCGCTCAGCGTATTGGCCAAGGCGTCGTCGTTGGCGAACATCGCCGGAAGGTCGGGGCCAAGCGCGATCCGCGCAGCGCCTGTGAGAGTGGCGAAATCGAACAATAGCTCAGGCTCCGACTCAACCGCTTTGGTGATTGCATCGGCCAGCACCAGCCGCCCTTCGGCATCGGTATTGTCGATCTCGACCGAAAGGCCATTGCGCGATCTGAGGACATCACCTGGACGATATGCCGCGCCCGACACTGCATTCTCCACCGCCGGGATGAGCAGATGAAGGTGCACGGCAAGCCGCTGGGCGATCACCAGCCGAGCCAGCGCAATGGCGTGGGCGGCGCCGCCCATGTCCTTTTTCATCCAGCGCATGCCGCTCGCCGGCTTGATGTCGAGCCCGCCCGAATCGAAACACACGCCCTTGCCGATAATGGCCAGGCGCGGGTGCTTGGGATTGCCCCAGCTGGCCTCGATCAGCCGCGGTGCGCGTGCCGGGACTGCGGCAGCGCCGACCGCGGCGATCATCGGATAGCCGGTTGCAAGCGGGTCGCCGGTGGTGACCTCGATTTTGGCGCCGCTTCCACCGAGCGCGTCGCGGACCGCGGCTTCGAGCTCGGCCGGCCCCATGTCGGCGGCGGGCGTATTGACGAGGTCGCGGACGAGTGCAGTGGCTTCGGCGAGATGAACCCAGCGCGGGATATTCGCCGCCTCTGTGGTGATCAGCACGCGCGGTCCGCGCTCATCCTCCTCGCCGGCGGATTTATAGCGGTCGAAGCGGTGCTGGGCGAGGAGCCACCCGAGTGCCGCCTGACCCAGAGCGCCCTCGGCCAGCCTGTACGTCCCTGCGGGAAGCCGCTCCGCCAGGTCGGCCAGGCACCACGGGCCAAGCTTGTCGGCTGAATCGACCGCCCCCGCCACTTCGAACTCCTGTCCGCGCGGCAGGATGACGAAGCCCGATTTGCCAGTGAAGCGCTGGGCCTCGATCAGCCGGCGGTCGTCGGCTGGGCGTTTCTTGACCCATTCCTCGAACCCGGCCTTGTCGACAAGGTGGATGAGATGGGCCTTGTGCCCGCGGTCAGCGGTAAGCAGCGAAGCGAAGTCGGTCATTGAGCGCGTCTAGCTTGCCTCAGCAGCAATCGCCAACCTAGGTTGAGACGATGAGTCGTAGAAGCTCCGTTATGTTCGGTTCGCTCGGATCGCTTGCGCTTGGCGGCTGCGTACCAATGATGGCTGCATCGGCGGTTGGGATGGTGGCTCGGGGAACGCGCGTCACGCCGAGTAGCAACGCCGCCCTTGCGTCCCAGGCGCGAACCGCCTGCACTTCGCAAGCCGAGCCTTACGGAACGATTCACGTCATCGACGTCGAGCAGAACAGTGTTAACCGGATTATTGTCTGGGGAACGGCCGGCGAAGGCGCGGCGCGGCAGTCTTTCGAATGTCATTTCGGAACCAAGGTGACGAGTTTTCGCCTGCACCCCATTCCGAGCCGCTGATCAGGGTTGGGCGGGAACCCCGAACAAGTCGTGCTCGTCCGACTCCTCGACCAGCACCCGGGCGAAATCGCCGGGCCTGAGATGGGGGGCATCGCGGAGGTGAACTTCGCCGTCGATTTCGGGGGCGTCGGCTTTGGAACGGCCGGTGGCGCCGCCGGTTTCGGGATCAACCGCATCGATCAGCACATCGACGGTCTTGCCGACCTTGGCAGCGAGCTTTTCGGTGCTGATCCGAGCGGTCAGTTCCATCACCCGAGCGTAACGTTCTTCCTTGAGTTCTTCGGGCACGGGGTCGGGTAGCGCGTTAGCAGCGGCGCCTTCGACCGGTTCGAAGCGGAAGGCACCGACCCGGTCGAGTTGCGCCTCCTCGAGCCAATCGAGAAGATAGTCGAAATCCTGCTCGGTCTCGCCGGGGAAGCCAACGACGAAGGTCGAACGGATAGTGATTTCGGGGCAGATGTCGCGCCAGCCGCGAATGCGTTCCAACACCCTGGCGTCATTGGCCGGTCGGCGCATTGCGCGCAGCACCTTTGGCGACGCGTGCTGAAAGGGGATATCGAGATAGGGCAGGACTAGCCCCTCGGCCATCAGCTGAATGACCTGATCGACGTGTGGGTAGGGATAGACGTAGTGAAGCCGGACCCACGGGGTTTCTCCCTCCGGGGTCGTGAGCATCCCCAGCTCGCGGGCGAGGTCGGTCATGTGCGGTCGAACGTCGCGGCCGTGCCACTGGCGGCTCTCGCGGCGTATATCGACCCCATAAGCCGAGGTATCCTGGCTGATTACCAGCAGTTCCTTGGTCCCCGAAGCGACCAGTTTCTCGGCTTCGCGAAGGATCGCGTCGGGGCGGCGGCTAACGAGGTCGCCGCGGATCGACGGGATGATGCAGAAGGTGCAGCGATGGTTGCAGCCTTCGGAAATCTTGACGTAGCTGTAGTGGCGCGGAGTGAGCTTGAGGCCCGGCCCGAGGTTGGCCTGAGGGACCAGGTCGAGGTAGGCGTTGGGAACCGGCGGAGCGGCCTCGTGAACCGCTGCGACGACGTCGTCATATTGCTGCGGGCCGGTTACCGCGAGAACTTGCGGAAAGCGCGCGCGGATGACGTCGGCCTCGCGGCCCATGCAGCCGGTGACAACCACTCGGCCGTTCTCGGCGATGGCCTCGCCGATCGCCTCGAGGCTCTCTTCCTTGGCCGAATCTAGAAAGCCGCAGGTGTTAACCAGAACCACGTCGGCGCCGGCGTAATCGGGCGACATGTGATAGCCGTCGGCGCGCAGCTTGGTCATGATCCGCTCGCTGTCGACCAGAGCCTTGGGACAGCCGAGCGAGACCAGGCCCACGCGCGGAGGCTTCGGAAGGGTGGTGATCGTCATCGGAAGGCCGCGCCCCTAAACGATTTTTGCGGCGAAATCGAGATGGTCGTGGAACTTGCCTTGTTCATCGAGCGGCGCAGCGGCTAAGAGCCGGCGTCCATTGGCCAAGGAATTATGGATGCAAATCGCGATGATCGGAACCGGCTATGTCGGGCTCGTCTCGGGCGCCTGCTTCGCCGACTTCGGCCACCACGTCACCTGCATCGACAAGGATGAGGCCAAGATCGATGGGCTCAATGGCGGGGTCATGCCGATCTGGGAGCCGGGGCTGGAGGCGCTGGTCAAGGCCAATGCAGCGCGCGGCCGGCTCAATTTCACCACCGATCTCGCCGCCGGCGTGGAGGGTGCAGAAGCGGTTTTTATCGCGGTCGGAACCCCGGCGCGGCGTGGCGATGGTCATGCCGATCTGACGTTCGTGTTCGACGCGGTCCGCGAGCTTGCCCGGCACATATCGCCGGGGACCGTGGTGGTGACCAAATCCACCGTACCGGTCGGTACCGGCGATAAGATCGAGGCGATCCTTGCCGAGGAGGGCGTGACTGGGGTGTCGGTGGCGTCCAACCCCGAATTCTTGCGCGAAGGCGCCGCGATCGCCGATTTCAAGCATCCCGACCGGATTGTCGTCGGCGCCCAGGACGATGATGCTCGGGAAGCGCTCAAGGAAATCTACCGCCCGCTGTTCCTCAATCGGGCGCCGATTCTGATGACCGGCCGGCGCACCGCCGAGCTGACCAAATATGCCGCCAATGCGTTCCTCGCGGTCAAGATCAGTTTCATCAACGAAATCGCCAATCTGTGCGAAGCGGTCGATGCCGATGTCCAGGACGTCGCCCGCGGAATCGGGCTCGATAACCGCATCGGCCC
>JBDSRE010000179.1:0-6150 GCA_039929465.1 Sphingomicrobium sp.
ACACTGGAGACGTGGGTGAGTGGCTGAAACCAGCGGTTTGCTAAACCGCCGTAGGGGGATTACTCCTACCGAGGGTTCGAATCCCTCCGTCTCCGCCACCTATGTTCAAATCGACCCAGCTCAGGCAGTCCGGAACTTCATCGCCAGGCCGTTCATGCAATAGCGCAGCCCGGTCGGCTTGGGGCCGTCGTCGAAAACATGGCCGAGGTGGCCGCTGCAGCGCGCGCATAAAACTTCGGTGCGGGCCATACCAAACGTTGAATCGGTGCGATTGACCACTCCGCCTGGGAGCGGCTTCCAGAAGCTGGGCCAGCCGGTGTGACTTTCGAACTTGGTCGCCGAGCTGTACAATTTCTGATCGCAGGCGGCGCAGCTGAAAATGCCCTTACGATGTTCGTTGTTGAGCGGACTGGTGAAAGGAATTTCAGTGCCCGCTTCGCGCAGGATCGAATAGCGCTTGGGGCCGAGAATCTTCTTCCATTCGGCGGGGCTGTGCGAGACCCTGAATTGCCCGCCCTTGGCGAATGCAGGAGTGCCCTGAGCGATCAGCGCGATTGAGCCAAGGGCGATTGCGCCAAGAAGTTGGCGGCGGTCTAATTGCTGTTTCATGGTCTAGATACGCCCGAACGTGGCGGTCGGATGCAAAATTTCGGCTCAGACGCTTTCGAGCTTGCCCGATACCAGTATCGGCCCGGTCGGGTCGCCGCTCGGCGAACCCCCCGGCGGCTCGAGCGTAACCGCGATCGTCGCGCCCCGCCGAAGCAGCTCGGCAAGCGTATTGGCGAGTTCCATCCGCGCTTTGGGATCATTGCTCATGGTGCCGAGCGAGACAGGCTTGGCGCCTTCGGGAATGACCCACAATTCGTGGCTCTTGCCGGGGTCGGCGGGCATCTCGCCCGCAACCGCGAGCACCAGTCGGCGATTGTCTGGGTCCCAATTGGCGACGATCTTGGTGCCCTTGTCGTCGCCGAGCATGGCGATCATCGGGGCGGCCGCCGAAGCCGGGATCGACTGGGGTGTCGGTAATTGCAGTGGCGGCTGGACAGTTGCCGGCCTTAGCAGCAGCACGCCGGCCAGCGCTGCCGCGGTCGCAAACAGTCCGACATTGCCAAGGCGCGACCGTTTGACCTGCGATTCGAGAGACCGGATCCGGTCGCGCTCACCGATCAATTGGTCGATCTTGGACCACAGCACCGCCGGCGCCGGCCGCTCCTCGACGTCATCGAGCAGCGGCGCCAGCTTCCAGGTCCAATCCTCGGTAAGGCGGCGGAAATCGCTGTCTTCGGCCGACGCGCGATTGGCTTCGGCGAGGTCCTTGCCGTCGAGCACACCAAGTGCATATTCGGCGGCGAGTTGGCTTCGTTCGGGAGTCATCGCGCTCATCGTTCGAGGCACCCCCGCAAATTCTGGAGGCCGCGGCGGATCCAGCTTTTCATCGTTCCAAGCGGGACCGACTCAATTTTCGCCAGCTCACTGTACGTGGCGCCGTCGATGAAGGCGGACCGAATCATCTGACGCGGCCTTTCGTCGAGCTCGTCCAGACAATCGGACAAGCGCCCGCGATCCTCGGCTTGGGCGGCAAGCTCGAATGCGGAAGGGTCAGGGTCGGCAATATCGTTGGCCGCGTCCAAATCCTCGAACTTAACCCGGCGCCTGCGCAGCCGATCGATCGAGCGGTTCCGGGCGAGCACCGACAGCCAGGTGATCGGACTGGCCTTGGCGGAATCGAAGCTGGCAGCCTTGCCCCACACCGTGATGTAGACATCCTGGAGGACTTCCTCTGCCTCGGCCTCGCTGCCGAGCAGACGGACGCAAATACCGAACAGCTTCGCCGAGGTGCGCTGATACAGCGTCGCCATCGCTGTGCGGTCGCCCCCGGCAACCGAACGGACAATCGCCGCTAGCTCGCCGCGGTCGCTCGAAACGCTCGTCAAATGCGCTCTTGGTCGGGGTGATTCGGTCATTGGTGGAAAGCTGAATAGCGCAAGCCAAGGCCCAGCGGGAGGTGCAATGTCCATGCACGCAGTTGACATGATGCTTCCTCCCGCCAGGCGGCGTTCGGCCACAAGGGAAGCCGACCGCCACGAACGCAGCGTTGGCCCGCTGCGGAGGTAGTTACGGCGCTGTCTGGCGAGCGGATGCAATGACGAGGCGAAGCGTCAAATCCCTTTCCCATTCCCGTGCGTATGATAGACCGGGCGTGGCAACGGGAGGTGGAGCGATGGATTCCAATGATCCAATAGAGAACTCCGTCGACGACGAGCCGGCCGCGGTCGCCGAAAGCGACGTCGTCTATCGCCACCGCTGGCCGACCCGACTGTGGCACTGGACCAATGCGCTGTCGGTATTCGTCATGCTGATGAGCGGGCTGATGATCTTCAACGCCCACCCGCGATTGTACTGGGGTCAATATGGCGCGAACGCCGATTATGCCTGGCTCGAGATTGGCGGTCAGGGCGATCGCGGCACCTTGCGGGTGGTCGATATCACCATTCCGACCACCGGCGTGCTCGGTCGGTGGAAGAACAGCGATGGCCAGCTGCAGGCCCGCGCTTTCCCTTATTGGGCAACCATCCCGAGCCAATATAACCTTGCCGGTGCGCGCATCTGGCATTTCCTGTTCGCCTGGTTCCTGGTGATTCCCGGGCTGTTGTTCTGGATGGCGAGTTTCCTCAACCGCCACTTCCGGCGCGACCTCAAACCCAAGAAGAGTGAGCTCAAGCCGGCGCACATCTGGGACGACATCAAGGACCACGCGCGCCTCAAATTTCCGACCGGACAGGCGGCTCGAGACTATAATATCCTGCAAAAAATCAGCTATATTGCGGTAATCTTCGTTCTTTTGCCGCTAATCGTCCTCGCCGGTTTGACCATGTCGCCCGGAATGGATGCGGCATGGCCATGGCTGCTCGACATTTTTGGCGGCCGGCAATCGGCGCGGTCGATCCATTTCATCCTCGCGATGATGCTGCTGGGCTTCATCATCGTCCATCTGGTCATGGTCGTCCTTGCGGGCCCGATCAACGAAGTGCGATCGATGATCACCGGCCGCTATCGCCTACCGGAGGATAAGTGATGATCGAGCGGATCAGCAGGCGGAAGTTATTGGGTTCGATCGGGCTCGGCGCGGGCGGGCTGATGCTCGCCGGGTGCGACAAAGTCGGGCGCACGGCCGCATTCGGATCGGCGCAGATGTCGGCGCAGGATTTGACGATGTCGGTCCAGCGGCTGTTTCTCGACCGGAGGGCGCTGGCGCCCGAATATGACCGCTCGGAGATGTCGCCGACATTTCGAACCAACGGCAATGCAATGCCGGGATCCGCGGCCTACAAGGCGCATCTCAGTTCTAATTTCGCCGATTGGCGGCTGGTCGTCGACGGACTGGTGGCGAGGCCGCTGGCGCTATCGCTCGATCAGATCAGGCGCTTGCCGGCGCGGACCCAGATCACCCGCCACGATTGCGTCGAAGGGTGGAGCGCGATCGGACAGTGGACCGGAGTTCCGCTCAAGCTGTTGCTCGGCGCCGCCGGATTAAGCCGCGCCGCGCGCTACATCGTTTTCCACTGCGCCGATGATTTCGGCGGCACTCCTTATTACGAGAGTATCGATCTGGTCGATGCGTACCACCCGCAGACGATTCTTGCCTGGGGAATGAACGGCCAGCCTCTGCCCGTCGGTCACGGCGCACCGCTACGCCTCCGGGTTGAGCGCCAGCTCGGCTATAAGCAGGCCAAATATGTGATGCGGGTCGAAGCGGTCGACAGCCTGGCGCGGATCGCTGGCGGCAAAGGTGGCTATTGGGAGGATGTCGCGGCTTACCAATGGTATGCCGGGATTTGATAGTCAGAGGGTCAGTCGGACGATTTCGACGAGATCGCCGGCCTTGGCGGGACCGGCTCCTGGCATCCTTCGGATCAGCGCATTGGCGGCGGCGAGCGGAACCTGGAAACTGCTGTCGAGGCGCGGGTCGGGGGTGACCATCAGCCGGCCTTCCCCGTCCGGATCGTGCGCCGCGCGCCAATAGACTTCGCGGCTTCCGCCCTTGGGCATGGGCGTGGTCAGGATTGCGTGGACCAAAGTATCATTTGAGCGGCCGAGCAGTGCGATCAGCAGCGGCTGGAGCAGCAAATGCGCGCAGACGAACGCCGAGGCAGGATTGCCGGGGAGGCCCAGGACCAGCGCCGCACCATCGAATCGGGCGTGCCAGCACGGCTTGCCGGGCTGAACCGCGATCCGGTCGAACAATAAGCGCGCGCCTAATCCTTCGATCACGGGTCTGAGCACGTCACGATCGCCGACCGAGGCACCGCCGAGCGGGACGACGATGTCGGCATCGAGGCCCGCCTCCTCGATTTGCGCGCGGCAGCGGTCATGGTCGTCGGACAGGATCGGGGCGCGGACTGCAATGCCGCCCCATGCTTCGACCAGACCGGCAAGTGCATAAGCCGCGCTGTTGACGATCAGGCCCGGGCCGAGCTCGGATCCCGGCTCACGCAATTCGTCGCCCGAGGCAAGGATCAGCACGCGAGGCCGAGCGCGCACCTCGATCGTGGCAAGGTTCGCCGCCGCAGCCAGCCCGATTCGCGCCGGAGTAAGCAGGTCGCCGCTTCGGGCGATCGTTTCTCCATTTGAAAAATCGCAACCGCGCGGGCGGACATAGGTTGGCGCTCCGGGCGCTTCGATCAAGCGGATACTATCGCCGTCGCGCTCGACGATTTCCTGAACCACGATGCGCTCGGCGCCGTCGGGTACTACACCGCCGGTGGCGATGCGAACTGTAGTGCCGGCGGTTACCGAGCCCGCGAAGGGGCGGCCCGCCGGTGCGTTGCCGATTACCTTCAGGGTCGCGCCCGCGACTGCGTCGCTTGCACGCACTGCAAAACCGTCCATCGCCGAAACCGGATCGGGCGGCTGGTCGCGGCCGGCGACCACATCCGCAGCGAGCGTCCGGCCGCCGCCGTCTGCAATCGGAACGCGCTCGGCCGCCACCGGCGCGACGTCGGCAAGCAGGAGCGCCCGCGCTTCGTCGAGCGTAATCAGGGGCTGTCCCGTCGCCACTCGCCCGACTTTCCGCCGCGCTTTTCAATGAGCTCAATGCCCTCGATAGTCATGGCGCGGTCGGCCGATTTGAGCATGTCGTAGATTGTCAGGCAGGCGACCGACACCGCGGTCAGTGCTTCCATCTCGACCCCGGTGCGGCCGGTGGTGCGGACTTTGGCGGTGACCGTGAGGCCGCTTTCATTCTTTGGCTCGACCGTGACCGAGACGGACGTCAGTGCCAGCGGGTGGCACAAGGGGATCAGTTCGGCGGTGCGCTTGGCGGCCATGATCCCGGCCAGTTCCGCAACCGCAATGACATCGCCCTTCTTGGTTCCAGCGCGTGCGAGAGCGAGTGTTTCGGCAGCCATTTTCACCCAGCCCCGCGCAACCGCCACCCGATCGGTCTCGGGCTTGGCCCCAACATCGACCATGTGCGGCCGCCCGTGCTCGTCGAAATGGGTCAGGTCCCTGGCCATCAGCGTTCCTGAAGTCGCGGCATGATCTCGACAAGATTGCACGGTTTGGTCCGCGAATCGAGCTGATGGCTGATCACTTTTTCCCACCCGTCGCGAACCGCACCGCCCGATCCGGGCAGACAGAAAATGAAGGTGCCGACCGCGACCCCGGCGCAGGCGCGCGACTGGATCGTCGACAGTCCGACCGATTCGAAGCTGACCTTGTGGAACATCACCGCAAAGCCTTCGATGACCTTGTCGAATAACGGCTGGACCGCCTCAGGCGTGACGTCGCGGCCGGTGAGGCCGGTGCCGCCGGTCGAAATGACGACGTCGATCTCGAGATCGGCGATCCACCGCTCCATTCGCTGCCGAATTTCGATCACCCCATCGGGGACGATGGCTCGGTCGGCGAGCACGTGACCGGCCTGTTCGATTGCCCCGGCGAGATACCTGCCACTGGTATCGGTCTCGAGAGTGCGCGTGTCGGACACGGTCAGCACCGCGATCCGGACGGGCACGAACTCGCGGCTCACGCCGGCTCCTGCCATCGGCTGCGGTCGGCATGGTCGCTTGCCCGCGCCTCGATCCAGTGGACGCCGTCGCCGCGCTGCTCGCGCTTCCACAACGGCGCTTCGGTCTTCAATCGGTCCAT
>JBDSRE010000180.1:0-3691 GCA_039929465.1 Sphingomicrobium sp.
CAGGAATGCCCCAATTGCGGCGAGCTGAAATTGCCCCACAATCTGTGTTCGGCGTGCGGCCATTATAACGGCCGCGAAATCGTTTCGACCGAGTCCTGAGCCGTAAGCGGCCCGCATGTCCGGGGGCTCTTGCATAGCGATTGACGCGATGGGCGGCGACAGCGGCCCGGCGATCATGATTGCCGGCGCTTCGCGCGCGCTGCGCCGCGATCCGTCCTTGAGCTTCATCTTCTTCGGCGACGAGAAATTGATCGCCGAACAGGTTGAGGCGCACAGGACCCTAATATCCGCCGCCCGGATCGTCCATTCGCCTGAGGCGATAAGCGCCAGCGAAAAACCGAGTCAGGCGCTACGCCGGGCGCGGGTGACCTCGATGGGTATGGCGATCAACGCGGTCAAGGACGGCAATGCCGGCGCCGCCTTGTCGGCCGGGAATACCGGCGCGCTAATGGCCATGTCCAAGCTTGCGCTGCGCACCATGCAGGGCATCGACCGGCCTGCGCTTGCCGCCTTGCTGCCGACACTAGGCGAGCAGGATTGCGTCATGCTCGACCTTGGCGCCAATACCGAGTGCGACGTCCAGAACCTGGTCCAGTTCGCGGTCATGGGTGCAGCCTATGCGCGGACCGTGCTGTCGATTCCCAAGCCGAGGGTAAAGTTGCTCAACATCGGGACCGAGGAGTTGAAGGGCACCGGTGATATCAAGGAAGCCGCGGCGCTGCTCCGCGAAGCCGATTATCTGCCGCTCCGCTTCGATGGCTTCACCGAGGGCGACCAATTGTCGCGTGGTAACATCGACGTTATCGTCACCGACGGCTTTTCGGGCAATATCGCGCTCAAGACCGCAGAAGGAACCGCGCGCTTCGTCACCGATTTACTACGCCGTGCATTCAAGAGTTCGATCCGCTCCAAGGCCGGCTTTGCCTTGTCCAAGCCGGCACTCAGCCTGCTCAAGGTCCACCTCGATCCCAATAATCACAATGGGGCGGTGTTCCTGGGATTGAACGGCCCGGTGGTGAAAAGCCACGGCGGTGCCAATGCCAAGGGTATCGCCAACGCCATCCAGGTCGCAGCGCGAATGGTCAGCAACGACATCACCCGGCGGATCAGCGAAGATCTCGACAATTTTCGCGCCCATGCCTTCAATGGATCGTTCAGCGGGGACGACACTTGACCCGGCGCTCGGTTGTCCTGGGTAGCGGCAGCGCTCTGCCCCAGCGGCGGATGGATAATGCCGAACTTGCCGAGCAAGTCGACACGTCCGACGAATGGATCGTCGAGCGCACCGGAATCCGCAGCCGCTATATCGCCGGGCCCGATGAGACCACCGGCACTCTTGCCACCGATGCCGCGCGGGCAGCGCTTGCAAGCGCCGGCGTCGAGGCCAAGGATATCGGCCTCATCGTCCTCGCCACCGCGACCCCGGACCAGACCTTTCCTTCGACCGCGACCAAGGTCCAGGCGGCGCTTGGAATCGACGATTGCGTCGCCTTCGACGTCCACGCCGTATGCACCGGTTTCCTCTATGCCTTGTCGGTCGCCGATTCGATGATCCGCGGCGGCACCGCGACCAAGGCGCTGGTTATCGGCGCTGAAACGTTCAGCCGGATCCTCGATTGGGAAGACCGCGGTACCTGCGTCCTGTTCGGTGACGGCGCCGGTGCAATGGTGCTCGGCGCCGAAGACGGCGAGCGCGGAATCCTCGCCGCCACCCTTCACGCCGACGGCCGCCATAACGACATGCTCTATGTTGACGGCGGGCCGTCAACCACCGGGACGGTTGGCAAGCTCCGAATGAAAGGCCGTGAAGTCTTTCGCCATGCGGTCGTCAACCTCGCCCAAGTGATGGGCGAAGTGCTCGATCTCGCCGGACTCTCGACCGACGACGTGGACTGGGTCGTACCGCATCAGGCCAATGCCCGAATCCTCGACGCAACCGCGCGCAAGCTCGGCCTCCCGCCCGAAAAAGTCGTGGTCACGGTCGACCGTCACGCCAACACTTCGGCAGCTTCGGTCCCGCTCGCCTTCGACGTCGCCGTCAGGGATGGCCGCATCAAGCCCGGCGACCTGGTCGTGCTGGAAGCGATGGGCGGCGGCTTCACCTGGGGCGCGGCAGTGCTGCGCTATTGAAAAAATTGCGGAATTCGTCAATTGTCGAATTGCCGACACGGTTTTTTTTGGTTAGGCATTGATCGATTGGAACGGCGCGGGGAACGCCGTCGAAGCGGGAGAATGACATGGCCGATCTCGGGATCGCGCGAATGGGCCGCGAGGCTGATGCCCACAATACTTTGACCCGCGCCGACCTGGCGGACGTGGTCCATCGCAAACTCGGCCTGTCGCGGGCCGAAAGTGCCGGCGTGGTCGAGCGCGTACTGTATCACATGTGCCACACGCTATCCGAAGGCAAAAACGTCAAGATTTCGGGTTTCGGTACCTTCATTCTGCGCAACAAGGGCGAGCGTGTCGGTCGCAATCCCAAGACCGGCGTGGAAGTGCCGATTGCGCCGCGCCGGGTGATGACCTTCCGCGCCAGCCAGATCATGCGCGACCGGATCGTCAAGGGCTGAACGGCGCATGGCGGCCGGAGACAAGGACCCGGACGCGCTCAAGACCATCGGCGAATTGTCGCTTGAGCTTGGCGTTGCCCAGCATATCCTGCGCTATTGGGAGACCCGCTTTCCCGAATTGAAGCCGATGCAGCGTGCCGGAAACCGCCGCTATTATCGCCCGGCCGATGTCGCGCTTGCGCGGCGCATCAACCGCTTGCTTGGTGAAGAAGGCTATACGGTCCGCGGGGTTCAGAAGCTCCTCCGCGGCAAAAGCGGCGAAGACTCCGCACCATCGCCTGCGTCAACGCCCGCGCCGGCACCTGCGGCGGCGGCCGTCCAGCAACCGCCATCACCTAACCAGCCCACCATCGACGTCTCCCGGCTGATCGAAATCCGCGACCGTCTCGCCGCGCTGATCGACGGTTGAGGCACTGCCGCCACCGAGCCGCTGGGCGACTCGAGCGATTGCGACATCAAGCGGCACCCGAGCAATCGGCGCTCCCGGCGGAAAGGCATTGAGCAGGCGCGACGGCAGCGCCGCCGACAGAATTACGAAAATCCCCTGGTCGCCATCGCGCCGGATCAGCCGCCCGAACGCCTGTGCAAGCCGAGCGCGAACCACGCGGTCGTCATAGCTGCTGCCGCCACCGGCCATTCGCCGCGCCGCGTGAAGCACCGTCGGACGCGGCCACGGCACCCGCTCCATCACCACCAGACGAAGCGATTCGCCCGGCACATCGACTCCGTCGCGCAACGCGTCGGTGCCGAGCAGCGAGGCGCGCGGATCGTCGCGGAAAATATCGACCAGGGTCCCGGCGTCGATCGGGTCGACATGCTGGGCAAGCAGCGGCAGGCCGTTGCGTGCCAACCGGTCGGCGATCCGCGCATGGACCGCCTTTAGTCGCTGGATTGCGGTGAACAGGCCCAGCGTTCCGCCGCCCGCGGCCTCGATCAGCCGGGCATAAGCCCCAGCCAGCGCCGCGGTGTCGCCGCGGGTGATGTCAGTCACGATGAGGACTTCGGATGCTGCCGCATAATCGAACGGGCTCAGTGCCTCGAACCGCTCGGCCGGCGACTGCAGATGAAGCGCCCCGGTACGCGCCTCGGCCGAATCCCAACCCTCGCCTCCCCGGAGGGTC
>JBDSRE010000181.1:0-5852 GCA_039929465.1 Sphingomicrobium sp.
GTCTGCGCTCTAGCGGCTGGCGGGCGCCGAGGAAACGGTCTAGCGAGCGCGCCATGATCATCCTCAGCATCATCAACTCCAACGCGCCGGGCGCGCGCTTCGACTGGAATTATTACAAGGCGACGCATCTGCCCCTGATTGGGCGCAAATTCGGCGGCTTCGGGCTTAACTCGGCCAGTGTACTCAAGGGCGTGCCGGATGCGGACGGCACGGAGCCTCAGGCGACCGCGATTGCGCTACTGACCTTCACGTCGATGGAAAACGGGCGCGCTGCGCTGAATTCGGCGGAGGGCCGCGAGGTGATGGCCGACCTCGCCAATTTCACTGACATCATGCCGGCGATTCAGTTCAGCAGCGCGGTTCCCTGAGCGCACTGCGCCGCCGCGCGCGGATAATCGCCCCATTCCCCGCATTTCATGCTATGCGTGACGCATCATTCGACTTTCGATCATCGCGTCCGGGGGCCGAAACAGCCCGCGCGCGCCTGCTTTACGACAGGAGTTTTCAACAATGTCCCGAGTCCTCCATTTAAGAATGAGCGAGGACGCCGCCGCCGATCACTGCAATTCGCGCAAGATCGGCGTTTCAGCGCTCGAAACCCTGCCTTCGGGCGCCATCCGGCTGGTGTGCATGAGCAACGACGGTGCCGAACGCGCGCGCAAATCCTTGAAGACCAAGCTGATCAAAGGCGACATGGTCCGCGAACGCCACCGCCCGACAAAGCCACTTTGGTAAGCTAATTCGTGTCATTCCCGCGAAAGCGGGAATCCCGCTGTTCCTTCACATTCCGGGGAATGAAGCGGGACCCCCGATTTCGCGAGGGTGACGGTTTCTAAGTTCAGCTGTTGATCCTCTCGAACAGATCATCCCACTCGGGGTTCGCGCTCTCGATCAGATCGATCTTCCACGCGCGCTGCCACTTCTTCATCGCCTTTTCGCGGGCGATCGAGTCTTCAATCGTGGGCGCCTGCTCGACATAGATGAGGCGGTTGAGACTGTATTTCCTGCAGTGCGCTGAGCCGCGCCCTTCGCGGTGGGCCCACACCTGGGCAGCAATGTTGCTGGTCACGCCAGTATCGATCGTGCCGCGATAGTGATCGGCCATTATGTACACCCAGCCGTCCCGCATGCGCCAATCCCGGAAAAAATGCGGCAGTAGTACCCGCTTATCTTGATGATCGGCCGTTACAGTAGTGGGTTTCCCGCCTTCGCGGGAACGACGGCACTCCAGGATTCAGGCCTGGTGGATTGCTTTCACCACCTGATAGCTTTCCAGCCCTTCCTTGCCGCCTTCGCTGCCGAAGCCCGAATCCTTGACTCCGCCGAATGGCGAATCAGCGCCCGAAATGCCGAAGGTATTAATTCCGACCATGCCGCTTTCGATGGCGTCGCCGATCAAATTGGCGCGGTGCCCGTTTTCGGTGAAGGCAAAAGCGGCAAGGCCGAAGGGCAGCCGGTTGGCCTCGGCCATGACTTCGTCGAAGCTGTCGAACGAGCGCGACACCGCCACCGGGCCGAACGGTTCGTCGTTCATGATATCGGCTTCATTGGTGACGTCGGCGAGCAGGGTCGGCTGGAAAAAGAAACCCGATTTGCCGCGTGTCCCGCCGGCTAGCACCCGCGCGCCCTTGGACCGGGCATCCTCGACCATCGCCTCGATCGCTTGCGGTCGGCGGGCGTTGGCGAGTGGCCCCATATTCGTGGCCTCGTCGAGCCCATTGCCGACTTTCACCTTTGCGGTGCGCTCCGCGAAGCCTTTCAGGAAGGCCTCGTAAATCCCGCTCTGGACGTAGAAGCGAGTCGGGGAGACGCACACCTGGCCGGCGTTGCGGAATTTTTGGGGGACGACCATATCGAGCGTCTGTTCAAGGTCGCAATCGTCGAAGATCAGGACCGGCGCATGGCCGCCCAATTCCATCGTCACCCGGGTCATGCTGTCGGCGCACAATTTCATCAGATGTTTGCCGACGTTGGTCGATCCGGTGAAGCTGACCTTGCGGATCACCGGAGAGCCGATGAGCGTCCGGCTGACGAGATCGCTGTCGCCGTGGACCAGTTGCGCGACGCCCTTTGGAATCCCGGCATCGGCAAGCGCACGGAACAATTCGGTGGTGCAGCCGGGGGTTTCATGCGGCGGCCGCGAGATCACAGTGCAGCCCGCGGCGAGCGCAGCGCTAACCTTCTTGGCCAGCAGATAGATTGGGAAATTCCACGGCGTGAAGGTCGCGGTCGGTCCGACCGGCTGACGGATAACGCGGCTCACCTGGCCCGCGGGGCGCACCAGAGTGCGGCCGTAATCGCGCTTGGCGTCCTCGGCATACCAGTCGAACAATTGCGCCGAAGCGAGCACTTCGCCCTTGGCCTCGGCCAGCGGCTTGCCTTGTTCCTGGGTCAAGGTGCTGGCGATGAGGTCGGCCCGCTCACGCACCAGCTTGGCCGCCTTGTGGAGGATGCCCGAGCGTTTCTCGACGTCGAGCGCGCGCCATTCGGGCCACGCCCGAGCGCTTGCGGCAAGCGCCTCGTCGAGGTCGGCGGCGGTCGCGTAAGGCACGTCGGCGATGGCTTCGGCGTTGGCAGGATTGACGAGGCTGTGGGTGTCGCGCCCGTCGCCCGAGCGCCAGCTGCCGTCGATGAATAGTTTGAGATCGGTTTGGTATGTCATGGGTTGGGCCTCTACGCCCGCCTTGAAGCGCCCGCAACGCCCGGCTAGGTCAGTTCTCGAAAAGGGAGATGCCGTGATGACCAAGGACGAACTGGTGGGCAAGATGCAGGAGGCCGAGGCGTGGGTTCCGGGCAAAACGGTGAAGCTCGATTTCGGCGATCAGGGGATGATCCTGCTCGACGGCGCCGACCACAAGGTCACCGAGGACGACGGAGTCGCTGACACCACGATCAAGGTCAGCTGGGACGATTGGGAGCAGCTGGCGTCGGGCCAGATCGACGGTATGACCGCGTTCATGATGGGCAAATTGAAGGTCGAGGGTGACATGACTAACGCAATGCAGCTGCAGGGCGTTCTCGCCAAATTGAAATGAAGAAGTCGATGCGCCCACTGATCCTCGCCGCAGCGACCCTGATCGCACTGACCGGATGCGCGCGATCCGACGATGCAAGCGTGCCAGTCAACCGCTCCGATGCCGACGTCGCTCCCGCCGACATGCCGATCCCGGTGCCTTCGTTCGAGGAGCTCAACATCGCCGACGCGCCGATCGCCGCGGCGATCCGCCAGTCGCTTGCCAGTACCGGCGGGATCAGCGCCGACGCGCGTTGGCTGATGAACCGAATCGACCTCAACGGCGACGGCACCGATGAAGCCGTAGCGTATCTGCTCGACCCCAAATTGTGCGGCACCGGCGGCTGTTCGCTGTTCGTGCTCACCGACCGCGGCAGCAATGCGTGGGAAGTGACCGACGTCATCGGCCCCGCGCAATTGCCGGTCTATCAACTGCCAAAGGGCGCCGACGGCTGGACCATGCTCGGTGTCTCGGTCGGCGGCAGCGCTGCTGTTCGGCAGGTAATGGGAGTCGCCCACGAAGCCGAAGGCTATGCCGACAATCCGACCACCGAACCCACAATCCCAGCCAGGACCGAGGGCGCTCCGGTACTGATCGAAGATGATCGCAACCACGCCGCCGCGGTGCCGCGGGCTTAGTCTTAGCGAGCCTAGTCGAACCAACCGTTGTCGCGCAGCTCAGCCTGGCGGTCGCGTGCGACCGGGGCCTCGAGGCCATGACCCAGTTTGAGACGGAGGTTGCGGCCGTCGCGGCTTCGGCCGGTCACCGCATCGCGCGCCACCCACCAGCTGCGGTGGACCTGCGCGCCATCGACACCGCCAAGCTCGCGCGTCGCATCGGCCATGCGCATCAGAATCAGCAGGCTCTGCCCATCGGGCCCGTGAGCGCGAACATAATGGTCCTCCATCTCGAGCGCTGCGAGGCCGCCGTTCCATGACGGCGGTAGGCGGTCGAGGAATGGTGCTGACGGCGCGGCGAGTGCGGTATCAGTCGAGGTCGGCTCGGGTGAAGCGCCGGCGCGCCGGCCAACCATGGTCAAAAAGCTGCCGACGAGCACACCGATCAACGCGACCTGCACATAAAGCTGGCCGAGCGCCGCCATTTCCACCCGATCGCCGGCGCGCGCACCGCCGATCCACAACATCGCAGCGCTTGCCGGAAAGGCGCCGATGAGGATCGCCAGAAGAAGCGCCGGATAGGCCGGAAGCCCGAGCCGCTCGGCGGCTGTCGTGACCGCCCAGGCGATCGGCCGGAACACCACATAACCGGTGAAGCTTGCCGGGAGCCAATAGGCGAGGCGGGCACCAAACCCGCCCAAAGCGAAGCTGCCGAACGGGCCGAGTGCTGCAAGCGCGATGCCGATCGCGACCATGATCGCCAGTTCGACCGCAAGTTCGCGCCGCGACGGCAATCGGACTTCGTCCCGTTCACGCATCGCCAAATGGAAATACTCCCAAAATTCGCCGGTTTACGAACCTTGTCGCCGGTTTAACGAAATCGCGCTTGCCGGCCAAGCGGAGGCTTGCAAACCGGCCGGTCACGCTCCGCAACAGGAATCGCCGCAATGACCGCGCTTGCTCTCTCCCGCCAGAAAATCGACCTTCCGCCCAGCCTTCGGATGGGTATGATCGTCGCTTCTTCTGCGTTGTTCGCCTTGTGCGTCTATGCCTTTGCGCGCTGGGCTATGGGCTATGCTCCGCCGACGCCGTGGGTGCACGATGTCGCACTGACCGCCCACCTGACGACGGTGATTCCGGCAATCCCGCTCGGCGCTTACCTTTTCCTGACCAAAAAGGGCGGAACCCGGCACAAACTGCTCGGCAAGGTCTGGCTGGCGCTGATGATGACCACGGGTATCGCCACGGTGTTTATCCGCAACGTCAACCACGGCCAGTTCAGCTGGCTTCACATTTTCACCTTGGTCACCTTCATTGCCGTTCCCCGGGCGCTGATCGCAATTCGGGCCGGCAAGATCGATCAGCACAAGAGGCAATTGCGCAACTTCTTCCTCGGCGCGCTGATCATCGCCGGCCTCACGGCTTTCGCTCCGGGGCGGACGATGTGGCAATGGGCATTCGGCGACCCGTCAGCGGCGCAGCTGTCGCACGGTTGACCCGCGCCAGCGCTCAGCCTTAGGCTGGCCCGACTGGAGAGGCGCCATGGCCAAGAAATTTTTCGCCGCAGTGATCGCGCTGGCGCTGCTTGGCTGTTGCCGTCAGCAGCCGGGGCCGGCCGAAACCAACGCTGCAGCCAAGGAGCCGCCGCTCGCCAACGCCAAGGCCGCCGCGACAGACGGCGACACCGTCGCCGAGGCGCTCCGGGCAAAGCTGGTCGAAACCGGGGACGGTTTCGGCACCGACACCAGGTATCTCGTCGCCTTTTCCGACTTGGACAAGGACGGCAGCGATGAAGCGTTGCTCTATTTGATCGATCCCGGCCGCTGCGGACCTTTGGGCTGCGCGTTGTTCGTACTTCAGCCCGACGGCAATGGCGGCTGGGCGGTGCGCAATGCCATCGGGCCATCGAAACTGCCGGTTTATCGTCTCGATCACCGGACCGACAAATGGGCCGATCTTGGAGTGACGATCGTCAGCGGCGGAAAGCGCCAGCTGATGGCGGTTCCGCACGGCGCCCAGGGCTATGCCGCCGACCCCAATGCGCCGCCGATCAAGGCCGCCAACAAGGTCGGCGCGACGCTGCTGATCACCGATGACGAGGCCAAGTCGGTGACGGTGGTTAAGCGTTGACCAGCTGCGCTCCGGCGCCTTAGGGCCGGGCCCGGGAGAGAGACGCGCTTATGGCCGACAAGATTTACGCCACTGCCGAGGCTGCGCTCGA
>JBDSRE010000182.1:0-6798 GCA_039929465.1 Sphingomicrobium sp.
GCGTGATTCGTCATTTGGGGGCGTATATGGTTCGAACAGTCACACTGCCGGCCGAAGCTACTTTTTCTTAGCCGCGCCGGTTCTCGATCATGGGCTATGCCGAATTGACTGGCCGAATCGCGGGCGAGCTGGCGCTGTTCGCGGGCGTCGGCTTCCTGTTCTTCGCACTCAACAATCTGGCCGTGAATATACTCTATTTCGTCCGCCGGATGTGGCGCTCGGCGACTGTCTACACCCGCTTCCCGCGCGCGTTCGCAAGTGCATTTCCGGCCGCCGTGAGGTCCGGATTCATCGCCATTTTCGTGCCCGCATGGGACGAATCGGCGGTCATTGCGTCGATGCTTCGAGCAGCCTTGGCACGCATCGACCACCAGGATTACCGCATTTTCGTCGGTCATTACCGCAACGATCCCGGAACCGGCGCGGCGATTGCCGGGGTCGACGACCCGCGCATCGAAAGCGTCACCGCGGAAGTCGATGGACCAACAACCAAGGCCGATTGTCTCAATTATCTTTACGATGCGCTGGTCGCTTATGAGACCGAGCGCGGAATTTCGGCCAAGGCAGTGGTGCTCCACGATGCCGGAGACGTCGTTCACCCGCTTGAGCTGAGGATTTTCGACCGGCTGATCGAACGGGCGGCCGTGGTCCAGCTGCCGGTGCTGCCGCTGCCCGACAGCGGATCGCGCTGGATCAGCGGCCATTACTGCGATGAATTTGCCGAGGCCCATGTCAAGGAATTGGTGGTTCGTGAAGCGGTCGGCGCGGCGATCCCGCTAGCCGGCGTCGGCTGCGCGATCAGCCGCCAAGCACTCGCCGCGCTGGCCGCGATGCAGGAAGGGCGGCCGTTCATCGAAAACAGCATGACCGAGGATTATGAAATCGGGCTGAGGATCGGCGACCTCGGCCTCAAAACCATCTTCGCGCGCATCCCGGCCCGCCCCGGGGAGCGCGGCGTGGTCGCCAGTCGGGGGCATTTCCCCAGCTCGCTTGGCGCCGCGGTGCGGCAAAAGGCGCGCTGGCTCGGCGGGATCGCGCTATCGGGCTGGGACCGGCTTGGTTGGAGCGGCGGCTTCGGCGAGCGCTGGATGCGACTTCGCGATCGCCGCGGACCGCTTGCCGCATTGCTGCTCATCGCGGGCTACGTCGCGGCCATTCTGTGGTCGCAATTGTGGGTCGCCAAGGCGCTCGGCGCGCCGATTCAGGCTCGGGTCGATGAATCGCTCTTCATCCTGCTCGTCATCAACGGCTGGCTTTTGGCGTGGCGGATTTTGATGAGCGCGACCTTCACCGCTTCGGCTTACGGGGTCGGCGAGGGCCTGCTGTCGATCCCGCGGCTGGTGGTCGGCAATGTCATCACCATGCTCGCCGCGCTCCGGGCGATCGCGCTGCACTTCGGCGGCGGGCCCAAACGGTGGGAAAAGACCCATCACATCTTCCCGCGTGAGTTACCGCGATGAAACCGTCGCTGCGATTCCTTGCTTTGGTGGCGATCGGCTGGGCCGGGATTCGAGCAGCGACTCTCGGGGTCCTTCCGGGGGCCGAAGTGTTCCGCGTCGACCGTAGCGAGGCGCGGTCTGCGCCGCCCATCATCGCTACCGAATTTCCGCCCATCGACCCGCTTCCAACAGCGTCGGACGCGTATTTGCCCGAATATCAGCAGGCCGCTTATCCCGCGGCGCCAATACCCCCGCCGGGGCCGAGCTATGCGGTCTATTACCAACCGGCGCCGGCTTCGCTTCCTGCCGGACCGACCCGGCTTGCCGGCGCGCTGCCGACTCCGCGTCCCGGACCGAGCTTCTATTCGCCGATCCCGACGCTCGACGAATGGCCGGTGTCTCGGGTTGCCGCGACCTGGGTCCCAAAGCGCGGGTCGAGCGTGGTCATCGCCAATCAGAGCACTCCGGTGGTGGCGGCGGTGAAACCGGGCCTCGATCGACTCCAGCTGAGCGCCTGGGCGATGCTGCGCGGGCGCCAGGTCGCACTGTGCCCGTCGGGCATCGCTACCGGCGGCACGCTGGGCGGCAGCCAGGCTGGCGCCCGGCTGACGTACAATTTCACCCGCCGGATCGCGGCCACCATGCGCACGTCGTCCGATGTCGGCCGGCGCGGCGGCGAAGTCGCGCTCGGCGCTCGCTTCCAGCCGCTCGCGGGCATCCCGTTATGGATCAACGCCGAGCGCCGGCAACGCATCGGCAAGCTCGGCGGCGGGCGGGATGCCTTCGCCGTGTTTTTCGAAGGCGGAGTCTACGACCGGCCGATGCCGCTCCAGCTGCGCCTCGATGCCTATCTCCAGGGCGGTGTGGTCGGATTAAACAAGCGCGATCGCTTCGTCGACGGAGCAATGACCCTGACCCGCCCGCTGTATCGCAATTTCTCGGGCGGTGCCGGGGTCTGGGGCGGTGCTCAGCCGGGAGTGTATCGGGTCGATGCCGGTCCGCGTCTGTCGTACCGGGTGCGCGATAACATCAAGGTCCATCTCGACTATCGCCAACGGCTTGCCGGTAAGGCTGAGCCGGGGTCGGGACCGGTGGTGACCCTGGCGGCGGATTTCTGGGGCGCCGATTATTCCTTCCGGGGCGCTTGGCCCTGGGCGCCATTTGCGGCTAGTCCTCGGCCCAGCAATATGGATGTCTATCTCCCGATCGCGGGCCAGTCGGTCAACGCACCGCTCATCATTCTGCTTGGCTTCATGGTCGGCGTGCTGTCGGGCATGTTCGGGGTCGGCGGCGGCTTCCTCACTACTCCGCTGCTGATCTTCTACGGCATTCCGCCGACGGTCGCCGTGGCCTCGGCGGCGACACAGATCACCGGCGCCAGTGTGTCGGGGGTGATGGTCCACATGCGCCGCGGCGGAGTCGACCTCAAAATGGCGCTGGTGATGATCACCGGCGGGCTTTTCGGATCGGTCTTCGGTGCAGTGCTGTTCCGACTGTTTCAGGCCAGCGGCCAGATCGACCTGGTGATCGATTCGCTCTACGTCATCATCCTCGGCGGGATCGGTGGCCTGATGCTCAAGGACGCGCTGGTTGCGCTCGGTTACTTGGGCACGTCGTCGACGCCGCCAAGCGCGGTCGCGGACGGTGAAGTCGGCGGCGATCCGCCCGCCACGGATCAGCCCCGCAATACGCGCTGGGTGCAGCGCCTGCCGATGCGCTGGCGGTTCGCCGAATCGGGGCTCTTCATTTCCCCGGTCGCGCCGCTCACGCTTGGCTTCGTCGCCGGGGTGCTGACGGTGTTCCTCGGCATTGGCGGCGGCTTCATCCTCGTGCCGGCAATGATCTATCTGCTCGGAATGCCGGCGCGAGTAGTCATCGGCACCAGCCTGGCAATGGTCCTCGCGGTCAGCGCAGCGACCACCATGGTCCATTCGCTTACCACCCGTGCGGTCGATATCGTGCTTGCCGGCCTGCTCCTCATCGGCGGAGTCGTCGGCGCGCAATATGGAGCGCTCCTCGCACTGCGCATCAAGCCCGATTTCTTGCGCCTTGCGCTTGCTGTCATCATTCTCATCGTCGCGCTGCGCATGGCGCTTGGCCTGGCTTGGCGACCGGACGAGATTTTTTCGATCGAATATCTGTGATCCGCCGCCTCGCCATGACCGCTTTGCTGCTTGCAGCGCCGCTGCTGGTGGCCGCCGACAAACCCGTCTTGGTCCCCGACATTTCGGCGCGCGAAGTACAGATCCGGTACAGTTTCTCCGGCACCCAGCTGCTATTGTTCGGCGCGATTCTTTATCCCGGCGGCCGAATTCCGGCAACGACCGCCAATATCGCGGTCGTCCTGCGCGGACCGGTCCAGCCAATACTGGTACGGGAAAAGGATCAGATTGCGGGCATTTGGATGAACGCCGATTCGACCCGTTTCCGCTCGGCTCCGTCCTTCTATTCGGTAGCGACGTCGCACCCAATTCGCGATCTGGTCGATGAGCGCACCGCGTCGATATACGAACTTGGTCTCGCCAACCTCCAATTGTCCCCCGGCGGGGGCGCCTTGCCCGAACAGGAGCGGCGGTTTGAAGCCGGACTGCTCGACCTGCGCAAGCGCCAGGGCCTTTATGCGGAAAATCCCGCCGGGGTCGAAATCAGCGGTAGCGTTCTCTATCGAGCGATGATCAACATCCCGAGCCAGGTGCCGGTCGGAACCTATACCGCGGAAACCTTTCTCATCGACCGTGGCAAGGTCATCGCCGCCGCGACTCGGGACATCGAGATCGACAAATCGGGCTTCGAGCGCTTCGTCGCCCTTTCGGCACGGCGTCACCGCTTCCTCTATGGCTTGGTCGCGGTGCTGATGTCGCTCGCGCTGGGGTGGATCGCCGCAACCGCCTTTCGCCGCCGATTCTGACCAATTTCTCAAGCGAAAATTAACCGCTCCGTTCTAAGCTTTGGCGCTTATCCCAAGACGCGGAGCGCGAGTGCATGGACGATCAGCCGAACCTGCGTGAATTCATCAATGAGGTCAGCAGCTTCAACGAGGAAGAGGCGGCCCCGGCGCAGCGCCATGGATCGGCGCTTCCAGTACTTGGCAAGGTTATCGAAATCGCCGGCTCGGGTTCGCGCGTGCGCCTGGACCCGGCGGTGCTTGCTTCGCTTCAATCCTCACCCGACCCGTCGGTGGCAATGTCGGGACAGGTCGGGAGCCAGGTCAAGATGCTGGTCGGCGATGCGTTGCTGATCGCCAATATTCGGACCCTAAGGGTCACCGAGAATGACAAAATTATCGGCCATGTCGATTTTCTCGGCGAAGGCTCAAGCGACGGCAGCGGCAAACTCGGCAACTTCCGCCGCGGCGTTACTCGCTATCCGCTTCCCAGCGGCGCAGTGTTGCCGGTGACGAACGAAGACATGCGCGCCATTTTCGCTGCCGGCGACGAGCCCAATATCGAGATCGGGACGGTCTATCCGACCGACGACATCCGCGGCGCGCTTTACGTCGACCCGATGCTGTCGAAGCATTTCGCGGTGCTTGGTTCGACCGGAACCGGTAAATCGACCGCGGTCGCGCTGATCCTCCATCGCATCTCGCAATTGTCGCCCGAAGGGCACATCGTGATGATCGACCCGCACGGCGAATATTCGGCGGCGTTCAAGGGCTGCGGCGAATTGTTCAACGTCGACAACCTCCAGCTGCCCTACTGGCTGCTCAATTTCGAGGAGCATTGCGAGGTTCTGCTGACGACCGACGGGTCCGAGCGCCAGCGCGATGCCGACGTCCTCGCCAAATGCCTGCTCGCCGCGCGGATGAAGGGCAAGCAGGCCGAAACCCTCGGCAAGGTCACGGTCGACAGTCCGATCCCCTATATCCTCAGTGATCTGACCACGATCCTGGTCAATGAAATGGGCAAGCTCGACCGCGCCGGCGACACTCTCCCGTTCCAGCGCATCAAGACCAAGCTTGATGAGCTCAAGGCCGACCCGCGTTATGGCTTCATGTTCTCCGGAATGCTGGTCGGGGACACGATGGGCAGCTTCATCGCCAAACTCTTCCGCCTCCCCGCCAATGGCAAGCCGATCTCGATCGTCGACGTCTCGGGCGTGCCCAGCGAAGTCACCAGCGTGGTCGTTTCGGTATTGGCCCGGATGGTCTTCGATTATGCCATCTGGAGCAGGACCGAAGCCCAGCGCCCGATCCTGCTGGTGTGCGAGGAGGCTCACCGCTACGTCCCCAAGGACGAAAGCGCGAGCGGCCAGGCGGTTCGCAAGATCCTTGAGCGGATTGCCAAGGAAGGCCGTAAATATGGCGTCAGCCTGGGCCTCATCACACAGCGTCCGTCGGACCTTGCCGAAGGCGTACTGTCGCAATGCGGCACGATCATCGCAATGCGCCTCAATAATGACCGCGATCAGGCCTGCGTGCGCGCCGCAATGCCCGAGGGCGCGCGCGGTTTCCTCGATGCCATTCCCGCTTTGCGCAACCGCGAATGCATCGTTTGCGGCGAGGGCGTCGCGATCCCCATCCGGGTGCGTTTCGACGACCTCGAGCCCGAAAAGCGCCCGGCCTCGTCTGACCCAAGCTTCGCCCGCCTGTGGCGCGAAACCGGCGACGAAGCGGGGATTATCGGGCGGACGATCAAACGGTGGCGGGGCTACGGGCGGTAAGGGGGGCTGGGCCGGCTAAAATTCGTTGCGGATGAATTGGCCGTTGGGCATTCGAATAGTTCGGGCCTGGCCTTTGATTGCAGCAAACACCTTGTCCCAGTGCTCCATTCGATCGGTCCCGAACTCAAAGCACAGCACCGCCTCGGCATGGTCCCTCACGCCCGGCGTGGTCGAATGGGTGAAGAAATCCCCGAATAGAATCCCTTCTCCCGCTTTGTTGCGATATTCAGACACCTTCCCCCGGCCGTTTTGATAGAGAAGGCCGAAGGTCGGAGGATCGCCCGTAATGGGAGTGAGGAAAGTGAACGCGTCATTGTTCACTTTTGCCCAGTCGTTGTGGAAAAACGGCGCATCGCATCGGCTTCGGACGATGATCTGTGAGAAATACAGACGGATCTCGCGATCCATATCGACATAGTCCTCGACCAGTTGCGGGATCCCAAAACGGCGGAATGCATCCTCGAATATGCCGAATGCTTACGGCGTGCGGGCCATTATCCAGCGAATGTCGTTGCGCCAGTCGCCCAGCCGCGGGTCACCAATTCAAACTGCGATTCATCCAGCTCGCCCGAACATAAAGGGAGAAACTGACGCACGATTGCTTCATCGACTGGTGCGGTCAAAGCGTTGAACGCCAAGAGGTCGGGATTGAAGAAATGTTTCATGCGCGGGGTCACTGACCGTTGCAGGCTAGCAG
>JBDSRE010000183.1:0-6849 GCA_039929465.1 Sphingomicrobium sp.
AGCGTTGCGACCTGGGCCGAAATATTCCCCTTGAGACATCCCGACCCGGCGATGAGGAGAACAAGCGCAATCAGAAAGCTCTCGTCGAACGACATCGCCACATGACCCAGGCTCATCAACGCCGCGCCAAGGCTCACCGTTCGCTTGGCCCCGAGCATCCGGTCGGCGACCAAACCGCCAAGCAGGGGGGTGAAATAGACCAGCCCGGCATACCAGCCATACACCAGACTGGCGAACGCCTGATCGGGCATCGCCCCGCGCAGTTCGAAAAGATGCCGCAGCGCCGCAAGGCCCCAGACATGTTCCGCATGACCGGGCAAAAGCAGCTGCTTGACCATGTACAGCACCAGCAATGCGGTCATTCCATAATAGGAAAATCGTTCCCACAATTCGGTCCCGGCAAGGACGAACAGGCCGCGCGGATGGCCGGCGAAACCTCCTACCGAGGTATTTCGCTGGCGGGCTGTAGCAGGATTGGAACTAGCCATTGCGGTGGCGCTAACAGCGCTGGTCGAGATTGCCAGCGCTTTGTCGAAAGCCTGTTGGCGAGTGCTGGTCAGCGCCGCTAAACCCTGTTTCAACTTGGGGAGAATAGATCATGCGTGTCAGCCTGTTTTTCGCCGTGACCATCCTTGGAACAGCGCCTGCCATGGCCGGTCCGACCGAAGATTTTCATGCGCTCCAGGATCGCTATTGGGCGGCATATCTGAAAGCTTCGCCGCTCACCGCGACCAGCGTCGGTGTGCCGACCTACGACCGCCAGATTGATGAGGTCGGACTTGCCGAACAGGATCGGCAGGCTGCTGCGGCACAGGCCTTTCTGACTGCGCTCGATGCGCTTCCGCTGCAATCTCTGCCTTCCGCCGACCAGGCCAATTATTCGATCCTCCATCATCAGCTCGCCAATGCCGTGGAATCCAACAGCTTCGGGTCGCGCGCTTTGGCCTATGGCGGCCGTGGCGGTCCCCACAATTATTATGCCGGAATGGCCGACCAGCAGCCGTTCCGGACTCGCTCCGATTTTGACAATTATCTCGCCCGAATCGCCTTGGTGCCCGAACGGATGGCAGCCTATACCGCGATGAGCGTCGAGGCCGCGAAGCGCGGCTACACCCAGCCGTGCGTGACCATGACGAATTTCGAGGGGACGATCACCGGATCGATCGCCGCTGACGCTTCGAAGTCTCGTTTCTACGCGCCGTTTGCGGCCAACCGGCCAGCATCGATCAGCGCCGCGGATTGGGCGGCGATGCAGACGCGCGCCCGGGACCTCATCACCGCCACGATCAACCCTAGCTATCAGGCCTTCGCCGACTCCTATCAGCGCGACATCAAGAACAAATGCCGGACCGATGTCGCGATCACTGCATTGCCGGACGGGAAGGCCTATTACGATTATCTGGTGCGCTTTCACACAACCACCGACATGACCCCCGAGCAAATCCATGCGCTTGGCCTGAAAGAGGTCGCGCGGATCCGTGGCGAAATGGATTCGGTTGCCAGAAAGGCGGGTTTCGCAAGCCGCGAAGCGATGATCGCCGACATGCGCACCAACCCGAAATATTTCGCCAAAACGCCTGAGGAGTTGATGGAAGCGGCGGCGCTCATGGCCAAAACCCTCGACGGCAAGATGCCGACATTGTTCGGCAAGCTTCCACGCCTGCCATATGGGGTGAAACCAATCCCGGCCGAAACCGCGGACGGTAATACCACCGCTTATTACAATGGCGGCAGCCCCGACGCCGGGCTGTCGGGCACCTATTTTGTCAACACCACCCACCTCGACCAGCGCCCGTTGTGGGAGCTTCCGGCGTTGACCGCGCATGAAGCGGTGCCCGGACACCACAATCAGATCGCCTTGCAACAGGAACTCGATCAGCCCGCATGGCGCAAATATACCAGCTTCTTCACCGCTTTCACCGAAGGCTGGGGCCTCTATTCGGAACGGCTCGGGATCGAGATGGGGCTGTATGACACGCCGCAAAAGGACATGGGGCGGCTGAGTTACGAAATGTGGCGAGCGTCAAGGCTGGTGGTCGACACCGGCCTCCACGCCAAGGGCTGGTCGAAGGACAAAGCGGTCAAGTTCATGAAGGACAATACCGCGCTGACCGACGCCAATATCGATGCCGAGGTCAATCGCTACATTTCGGGTCCCGGCCAGGCGCTGGCGTACAAGATCGGGGAGCTCAAGATCCGCGAATTTCGGGCGCTGTCGGAAAAACAATTGGGCGACAAATTCGATCTACGCCGCTTCCACGATGCAGTGCTCGGGCAAGGCAGTGTCCCGCTCGATACGCTTGAAGCGCAGATCAAGGCGTGGATCACGTCGGAAAAAGCACGCAGCTGAGCCTGCGTTGACGCCGTTGCCATTATTCGTCGGGCGCGGTCGATTCTGTTACGTCTTGGCGACGTTCCTGGCGCGCTTGCTTGATGACCTGGGTTAGACAACCAGTGAAGCCGCCGGGCCCTACTGGCGAGCAGCTGTTGATGCCCGTGGCGCCGACAGTCTCGAGCTGCTTGGCGCGACTAGCCCAGGCTTCGTTGCTCTGACGCGGGCCGGTCGAACGCAGCTTTTCCGGAATTCGGTAACGCTCGCCCTCCGGCTTGCGGGCGCAGATCACGACCTGGTCATCGGTCGATCGCGGACAGGGGTCGGTGCCATAGACGACGATCTCGCTGAGATCCGACTGCTGGGCCAAAGCCGGCACGGGAATCGCCGCACCGCCCGCGATAATCCCTGCTCCAGCAAGGATGCTCATTAACCTGGTCATCTCGTCTATCATCCCTTCAACGTTTCAGCGGGCGAACCCCGCCTCGGGTTCCCTAGATTCGCTTCGACAATTCGATCGCCACCTTGCATCCGGCACGGATCGCCGCGGTCAATAGCGGATGGCCAGGCGCGTTGGCCGAGCCATTGGCGATTGCGGTATTGCGATGCTCGACTTCCTCGGCCTGGAATTCGGCGATATCGCTGGCAAGTTCGGGATCGCTATCGCCAAGCGCATCCCGCTGCTGCTGGTAATGGCGGTCAATCTCGGTTTCGACCGCTTCGGTGCAGGCAAGCGCCGCTTCCTCCGAGATCAGCGCAGTCGCTGCGCCAAGCGCGAATCCGGCGACGTTCCATAGTGGCTGGAGCGCGGTCGGGCGTACTCGGCGCTGGGCCAGCAAAGCATCGAACCGGTCGAGGTGGCGCTGTTCCTGCGCCGCCATCCGCTGGATCAGCCGGGCATTGGCCGAATTGGGCCGAAGCACCGCCAGCTGGCCGGCATAGATCCGGGTCGCTCCATATTCGCCAGCCTGATCGACCCGGAGCATCGAGGCGGAATCGGCGCGGCGGTCGCCGGGACGCCAGCCGCTCATCGCGCCATGCCCTTGCGAACCAGGCCAAGGATGACCGCCGCACCGCCAAGCGAGAAAATGGCGTTCCAGCCAGCCAAGGAAATGCCGAACAGCGACCATTGCACCTGGTCACAGCGGACCAAAGGCGCACTTGTGATCTGTTTGAGCAGGTCCGCAGTGCTGCCTCCCGTGGTCAGCGCGGTGCAGGTGGTGAAGCCTTCAAAAATCCGCGCTTCGACCCCGGCGTGATACACCCCGATGATCCCCGAAAGGGCGATCGCCAATGCCGCCACAAGGGTCAGGTTGCGCGCTTTTGCGCTGGTGGCCGGGTTCCCGAACGCAAGCAGCGCAAAGACGATTCCAGCGCCGTGCGGCCAGCGCTGCCAATAACACATCTCGCACGGGTGAAGGCCGCCGACATATTGCGAACCCAGCGCTCCGCCGAGCAACCCAAGCGGAAGCAGCAAGGCAATCAGCCTTGCCAGCGAGGCCGGCGACAAAACCACCCCGCCCCCACCGTCGTTGAGTACCGCCGCCTCGGACATCGGACTCCTATCGGCCCTTTTTCTTCTGACCTTGCGGCGCGGGCGATGGCGCCGGTCCGGCAAGGCGCTTCAGCGTGTTGAGCGCATAATAGAGCTGGAAATCCTTGATGCCCTTCTTTTCAAGTTCGGCCGCGCTCGCCGAAAAACGCGGGTCGGGCGTGTCGTCTTTCTCAAGCAATTTGTCATCGACGGTTTTCTGGGCGAGTAAATGACGGCGCAGGTCGGCTTCGCGGATTCGCGGGCGGTCCTTGTAATCCTTGTCCGACAGCTGAGGCACCGGAATGTCAGGCACGATCCCACCGGCCTGAACCGACCGGCCAGACGGCGTGTAATAGCGCGCGGTTGTAAGTCTTAGGGCAGCATCGCGCCCAGTTTGAACCACGGTCTGAACCGATCCCTTGCCGAAGCTGGTTTCGCCCATCACCAGTGCGCGGCGGTGATCCTGCAGGGCGCCGGCGACGATTTCCGAGGCCGAAGCGGTGCCCGCATCGACCAGCACGATCACCGGGAGGCCGTGCGCCATGTCGCCCGGGCGGGCGTAATAGCGCTCGATATCACCCTTTTCGCGGCCGCGCTGCGACACCACTTCGCCGCCCTCCAGGAATGCATCGCTGACGTCGATCGCCTGATCTAGCAGACCCCCGGGATTGGACCGCAGGTCGACGACATAGCCGAGCGGTTTTCCGCCGGTGGCCTTGTCGATCGAAAGCATCGCAGACTTGGTCTGGTCGGCGACATTGCCCGAGAAGGTGTTGATATTGAGGATTCCGATGCCGTCCTTGATTTCCCATTTGACTGGACGGAGTTCGATCTTTTCGCGAACGATCTTGACGTCGAACGGCTTGTCGCGGCCCGGCCGGACGATGGTCAGTTCGATCGGGGTGCCGGGCGCACCGCGCATCTTGCCGACGGCGTCGTCGAGCGACAGACCGTAAGCAAGCTCGCCGCCGATGTGGGTGATATAGTCGCCGGCCTTGATCCCGGCGCGATCGGCCGGCGTATCTTCAGTCGGAGTGATGACCTTCACCGCCCCGTCCTCGATCGAAACGGTCAAGCCAAGACCGCCGTAATTGCCGTCGGTCGTGGTTTTCAGCTGCTCGTAATCGCTCGCTTCGGCGAAACTCGAATGGGGGTCGAGCGCCGACAACATACCGTCGATCGCTCCCTTGATCAGGGTCTTGTCATCGACCTGGTCGACATAATTCGCCTTGACCCGCTCATAGACGCTCATGAACTTCTCGAGCTCTTGGTAATCGGTCGCGTCGACGGCGGCGAAGGCACCGTTGGCGGCCGGCACCAGTGCGAGCGCTGCGAGCACGGCGATTGGCGGAAGATATTTACGGTTGAACGTCATCGGGTCGCGTCCTCTTGGCGGCAGGCGGTTTTTTAGCGGCCTTTGTGGCTCATTGACAGGGGCTTGGATGAACCTGCGATGATGGCCGGGGAGAGGCGCCTCCCATAATGAGACAGCTCAACCTCGATCGGGCCGAGCGCCCGACCGAGCGACTTCCCTTGCTTCACCCGAGAGCCGACCTCAAGTGGTGAAGCCACATTAACGATCAGGCTTGTCCAGCCCTTGCCATGATCAATGATGACGATTCCGTCATAATCCCGGAATGGGCCGGAAAAACGCACGATCCCGTTAGCTGGGACGATCAGCCGCGAGCCCCTGAGAGTGGCCATCGCCAGACCGCGCGAGCGCACCCCGCCGCGATCAATCTCGGCCAGCCCGCGGGTCACCTGCGCATCGGTCGGCAAGTCATAATCGAACGGCGCGCTGGTCGCGGATCGTTCGATGGGCGCGCCGGGCCGGGCGAGTGCCGGTCCGGCGGCGATCAGCTCCAGAGCGAGATTGGTGGCCGAGCGGCGCCCGTCGGCTGACAACACGTCAAGCGCTTCACGGCCGGCAATCACTCGGTCGCCCGCGGACAACGCCTCGCCGCCCGCGGCCAGTGTCGCTTCAACGGCTCGCCGTTCCAGCGCTGCAAAGCGTGACTGGCGGACAACGAGGTCACGGCGGCCGGCAAGCAGCGTCGAGCGCGAATCGGATGCCGCTGCTTCCATTTTCTGTCCGACGGCGATCCTTTTCGCGAGCGCCGAAGATCGGCGGCGAACCGTTGGCATCGTAGACTCGAGCAAAATCCGAGTCCGCACCAGCTCATCCACGCCGCCGCGATCGGCCAGGGCCAGGATTGGCGGGCGCTGGCCTATCGTCACCAGGCCAGCAAGCAGCGCCGACACCGGCTGCTGCACCGCGTCGAGTTGCCGTCGAAACGCCGCCAGCCGGGCCGAGGAAAGCGCGAGCTCAGCCTCAGTCGCGGTGATCTGCGCTTCCGCAGCGTCAATCGCCTGAGCGGCTGCGGCACGCTCCAGGGCCAGGCGCTCGGCGGCGGTCCGGGCCTTGGCCACAATCGCCTGAAGCCGCCTGGCTGCCCGTTCCGCCACAACCTGTTCGGCGCGGGCTGCATTCAACTGGTCATCGAGCAGCGGCGCCGGTGACTCGGTAGGGCTACCCGCGCCAATCAGCGCCGGAACCGCGATTGCGAGTGCAATGGCTGGCAGGCGCATCGCTCAGCCGTCGCGGTGATAGGGATGATTGGCAAGGATCGAGGTTGCTCGGAACAATTGCTCGGCAAGCATCGCCCGGGCCAGTAGGTGGGGCCAGGTCGCGGCGCCGAAAGACAGGATCAAATCAGCCTCAGAGCGCTCCGCGTCGGAATGGCCGTCGGCGGCACCGATCACGAACCGCGCTTCGCGCTTGCCGTCGTCGCGCCAGCCTTCGAGCCGCTTCGCCAAGACCGTCGACCCAAGGTTCTCGCCGCGCTCGTCGAGCAGAACGGTGACGCTCGGACGGTCGGGCAAGGGCGCCGCGCCGCCGCGCTCGGAGAGTTCGGTGATCTTGGTTGGCCAGGCGATCCGCCGCACATAGCGGTTAACCAGATCGGCTTCGCTCGAGCGGCCG